>NZ_CATNHG010000162.1:0-4676 GCF_950097965.1 Bacillus sp. T2.9-1 | reverse complement strand
ATAAAAAAACTCCCCCTTCTAATATGCAAAAAATTTAGCACATTATTCCAGAGAAGTATATAAACAATTCTGAAGGAATTTGAAAATTCCAACGGTATTTGAGAGGATATAAAGTGACAGTTTACAGTATTTATCCAAAAATTTAAAAGGTTTAAATGTTACATATAAGAGTTTTAATCACGAGGAAGATGCTATTGAAACTAATGATGGTGAAACTTATGAAGATACATGGACATGTTGTGCGGGTATTTCTCGGATTACAGTAGACCATTTGGGGGATGTCTATCCTTGTCCTTTTTTAAAAAATGAATACAAGCTAGGAAACATTATTAATAATGATTTACATTTTTTATGGCAGGATCCGAATAGAATCAAGTTTATTGAGAATTTGAAAAAGAATTCGAAGAATGGAAAATGTTTATATTTTTAGCTTAACTAAACAGACTATCTAATAATTTAGGTTTAAAGAGGTGAAATTAGGTGGGGAATTATTTGGGACCTTGGGATTTAGATAGTGTATTAAAGGATTGGGTGAAACAAAAACATGAACATTTATTTCATACCGATTTTTTGATAGTCTTCGCATTAAATTTCTTGATAATAAAAATACAAATAAAGATAGTGATGATAAATTCAACTTAAAACAGGACATAGAAAATTAGTAGATAACTAAAGTTTGAGGGTTATAAAGAATTAAATTTGAATAGATAACTATTATTCATTAAAGGGAGGTAGTAAGTATGAAAAGAGTGGCAATAAAAGTAACACTAGAAAGAGAAGTTTGGCTTAGTAAAGAAGTATGGGAAGAAAGTTTTGGAGGTCAGTTACCTCAAGACATGGACGATTTAGACATGATAGAAGAATGTTTAAGGAGAAATACAGAGTTTAAAAATGCAGAATTCATAAGTGAATTCTAGTTAAAGTACTTCCAAACCATATAAAATTAAAGTGCGTTAAAAAGGAGTGGGAAAAATGAAAGAAATTTTGATCGATATAACTTTAGATGAACCAAAAGCAACAATATTAGAAGCGATGGAACAAGCAGGATACAAGTATAAGGGTATATTCAAATACGACTATCCAGAATGGGGGCATAAATACTATGAAAGAATAAAAACAGAGTTATTCGAAAAAGAAAACAAACTCTTCTATTTTGCTAATGTTCCCCAATGGAAGGAAGGAAATATTTCAGTTATCAGAATCGGTGAAGTGGAGAATAAAAGTAACAAAAATCCTGAATATATTTATGCGTAGTTCGAAACTATTCTGCTGTAGAAAGGGGTTTATATATGAAAGTTCCAAAAGAAATAAAGGATAGTATTAGAAAGTCTGCAAAAGCGTTTCACACAGCGAGAGAACATGAAAAAATAGTAAGGGGTTAGCTTGATGAACAAGGTCTTGAAAATGATACTGTTCACGATAGCTGGATTGACACAATTGAAATGGGGTCTGGAAATTCAAAAGATTTTATTGAATTTCTAAAAAGAGTTGATGAATAGTTCGAAACTATTGTGAAGGAGTGAGTTGTTAATGGAAAATGAAGTGGTTAAGACAGTAAGTCTTGAATGTTTAGGTGTGAATCTGATTTTCTTGCTTTAACTAATAGCAAAGAATATGAATTGAATATATGTTATTGATGTTTTCTAAATGGTATGGCTAATTCATATATGAAGAGAAACGGAATAGAAAATAGATAATTTATATGGGGTAGAAAGAAGGGGATTTTCTCAGTGTCGCAAAAAGATTTAAGAGTATGTCCGAAATGTTTAAATGAGAAGAATATTGCTGATAAGACATGTAGTTACTGCAAAGAAAAATCAATAGTAATTAAAGATGGGGTTATTCTGAATTTCTTATTATTCTTTGTCCTTATGGTAATTCAGCTTGTAGCATATACATACAATGCAAGTTCACAAGATAAGTTGCTAATAGGATTTTTCTCAATGTTACTTCTGATTTTAACGAATATATTAGTTTTTGTTGCCTTGAAAAAGTTTGAAGAGAAGAATAAGTATCGTAGAAGTAACAAAAATTGAATCAAACAAAAAACGTGTTTATCTTATATTATAATTGCAAATCATACAGCAAAAGATTATATAAGGAAAAAATGATTTCAAAGTAGATAACTATTATTCATTAAAGGAGAGTTAATCGTGAAGAAAGAAAAATTAAACAAACCTTACACCATAGTTATTTTTCATAATGATAAGCCAGTTAAAAAGAAGAGATTTATTTCATTAGAAAAGTTAGATAGATATTGTGACCACGTTGAGAAATTAGGTAAAACCTATGGAACGTACAGCATAAACGCTTGGTAACTATTGCGAAGGAGTGAGGAAATGGAACACTTTTTAAAAATACAACCGCAATATTTTGAAGAAGTACGAAATGGAAATAAAAGTTTTGAAATCAGAAAAAATGACAGAGATTTTAAAGTTGGAGATACTCTTTATTTACAAGAATATAACCCTTTAGCACAAGAGTATACAGGGGAAGTAGTTAAAAGAGAAATTACTTATATTACTAATTATGCACAGCAAGAAAATTATATAGTAATGGCTATTGTTTGATAACTATTGTACGGTAGGAAAGGGGTTTTGCAATGAATAAGAATCAGAAAATTGTATGCGACTGGTTTCTAAACAATGGAATGGATTTTTTATCAGCTATAGTTGAATTAGAAGGGGTTTATGAGAGTATTCCTAACGAGGTTGCAGAAGCTTTTAGCGAACTAACTGATAAAGAAATAATAGAAGTAATAAAAAAATCAGCAAATAACATATTAAAACGTATAGCATAGTACGAAACAACTGTTCATTAGATAACCATTATGACAAAAAAATTTTAAGATTGGAGAAGCGAATCAAAAAGATGTGAATTTTAAAGTGAGTACCTTTCTAACAATAGAAGGATATAAAATATTAATACAATTAGTTGAATAGTACAAAGGTTATATGAAGGAGAGAAAATAAAGTGAATTTAATAAATATATTAATAGTGAGTTTAGTCATCATTAATTTATTTTTAATTAAGAATAAACGTTTTCCAATTATAAAAAAAGTATTGCCTTGGATAATTGTCATATTATTTTCATACCATTGGGGTGTCGGAGGATTAATTCAATATCCTTTTCTCGCTAATGTTGTTGGAATTATAGTCATTTCTTTTTGGTTTATAGTCATTACACAATATTTAAGAAGTTTATACATGAATCAAAAAGTAGAATAACTAAATTTAATAGGGTTTAACAACACGAACTTGAAAAACTTTTATAATGAAAATCGTGTTGTAAAGATAGTACTTATAATATGCCTTGATATTGAAAATTAAATAACTATTTTGTGGAAAGGGAAATGAAGAATATGAAAGATTCCATTATTATTAATGAAGCGAGAGGAAAAGCAGTAAATAATTTAATAAAGATTATGAAGAGTAGTTCGAAAAAAAGTAGAATAGCAATTCATTTTACTAGACTTAATAACAAAAGTGAAAATCTACAAAGAATAATTGAAAAGAGATAATTACAAGGTTTTAGATAGATATAGCTATAGTATGGAAAATTAACCATAAGAAAAATAGCTTAGTAATGTAGGAAGGAGAACAAAATTTTGATGATAACAGCAAAAAGTTATTTTAGTGGTGCTGGTGGAATGGACTTAGGAATGTTAGACGCTGGTATTGAAATTATGGAATCTTTTGAAATAGATAAAGTTGCTTGTGAGACTTTAAGGAAAAACTTTAAACACAGAATAAACCAAACCGATATCACAAAAATAACTGTACTCGATCAGCAAGATGCAGATGTTTATATTGGAACTTTCCCTTGTACGAAGTATAGCCGGATTGCTGATATACATGGAACTAGAACAGGCGATGATTTATTTTTACATTTTTTTAGACATGTGGCTTTAGCACAACCAGAAGTGTATATAGTTGAAAATGTTCCTGGTATGCGAAAATTTCAAGTGGTGATGGAGTGCTTAACTAGATTACCCAATTATTACGTTAGAGTAGAATGCCCTGTTAACGCAAATATGTGGCTCCCTCAAGAACGTAAAAGATTAATAGTTATAGGAACTAAAAAGCCTTTCCATAATTTATCTTATCCAGAAGCAAAACCAATGAGAATGAGAGATATTATTGATATTGGAGCAGAAGTATATACTCCTGATTATGTTCAAAAAAGATTAAATGGTGCATATCGAGATAAGCCAATTATTACAGATTTAGATGGAAAAGCTCCAACTTGTGTAGCGCAAAATATTGCCTCAATCTCTTACAAGTTGCATTTGTAGACAATGAGCACTATCGATACCTATTTTGCTTACCACTACAGAAGACTTATCATTAAAAACAAAAATGGAAGAAAGGAAAGAAGTATGCTTAATAAACTCATCGAGTTGATATCTGAAGGAAATATTAGTCTTGGACAATTATCCATTATTTTCGCTGTTATTCTAACAATAACTGCTATAATCGGTTACACCTTTCTTTTCTGGGAGCAGCGATCTTATGAAAAACTACTAACAGGTAAACCATTACCTTCTAATAGGGGTAGCGTCAGGAAAATGCGGATTTACAACGTTAAGGAAATCAAAATATAAAAAGCCTAATTTCTCGGTGTTATAAGTGAAAAATTAGGCTTTAGTTACTTCATTAAAGCGCCTGATTGTTGA
>NZ_CATNHG010000161.1:0-4752 GCF_950097965.1 Bacillus sp. T2.9-1 | reverse complement strand
AATATTTTCCAGTAAATGGTTTAATATCTTACTGGGTTTCTTAAGTATTGTCTTTTTTAGGTATTGGTTGGCTTACAATTTCCAATTCCTTAGATTTTGGTACTTGACATATTACCGCAGGACTTTTATAATTGGTGTTATTAATTAGGATAGTTTATCCACTCTTAACGGACAAGTAAGACGCTCATCTTTTGTTTATGGGAATTCGAAAAAAGATCAATTGTCTGTAAAAGTAGAATGGTTGAACGAACCATCAGTGAGTGATGAAGGAAAGGCAATTGTTGCAAGTTTCTTTTTTTATTAGTTTATAACAAATGAAAAGAATTTTATGCAGGTTTGAAAAGGATTTGTTTTTTCTTCCTCTTAGCTAGAGGGTATGAAAGTTCCTAACAACTTCTGCTATAATAGATATATTAAAGGACGCTAGTAAATAGGAAGTGTTAGGATGAAAATACTCGTAATCGAAGATAATGAAAGTGTTTGTTCCATGCTAGAAATGTTTTTCCTAAAGGAAGGGTATGAAGGGAAATTCATTCATAATGGAAAAGAAGCATTAGACTTTTTTATGGCTAATCAGAACTGGGATATTATCATTATTGATTGGATGTTACCAGGAATGGAAGGTGTTACAATTTGTAGAAGGATTAGACAGGTCAGCTCTGTTCCGATTATCATGCTTACTGCAAAAGACAGCGAGTCAGATCAAGTACTTGGGCTAGAGATGGGCGCAGATGACTATGTGACAAAACCATTTAGCCCTTTAACGCTTATGGCCCGGATTAAAGCCGTGACTAGAAGATATCAAAAAGATGCAACAAATCAAGTGGATGAAAAATTTCTTGCGACAGAGCATTTTAAAATTAGTAAGGAAAGGAGAGAAGTTATATACAATAATCAAGTCCTTACCAATTTGACACCGAAAGAATTTGATTTGCTCTATTATCTAATCAGTAACCCTAAACAGGTTTTTACAAGGGAGCAGTTACTGGATCGAGTTTGGGGCTATCAGTTCTATGGGGATGAAAGAACGGTAGATGTTCATATTAAGCGGTTAAGAAATAAAATTGGCACGAAAGATCAGCCATTTATCCATACTATCTGGGGTGTTGGCTATAAATTTGATGAATCATTGGTAAGTGGCTAAGTGAGAAGAGCAACAAGCAATTTTGCTTATTGATTCAAATATCTTTGAGTTGAACTGAAAAATGTAGCCTTTACCGCGTTTTTGGTAAAGGCTACATGTCTTATGATACAATTTCTGCTTCGGATGAAGGAGAAGGAAGAGTTTGCTTCATGGTAATAAGCTTTGTTTGTTGTTCGATCACTGTGGCAATTTTTTTAACCTCTACATATTTAACATGATGATCTTCCATTTCTATAATCTTAAAGGAATAGGATTCATAGTTAATGATATCTCCTTCAGATGCTTCATAATTGGAAGTAAGAATCCAGCCACCCAATGTATCGATTACTTCATCATTTATGCTTATTTGGAGTAAAGCATTCACTTCATTTATTATAACTTTGGCATCCAATATATAGTGATTTTCTTTTATCGTCCGAACTGGAGGGATTTCATCACTGTCAAATTCATCCCATATATCCCCAACGATTTCTTCAATAATGTCTTCCACTGTAACTAACCCTGAAGTTCCGCCATATTCATCCATTAAGATCGCCATATGAATGCGATCTTTTTGCATTTTTACTAATAAATCTTGAATGGGATAGGTTTCAATGACTCGAATGACAGGTCTTATATAAGGTTCCAACGTTTTTTTTGTTAAGTTCCTGCTTTTTAATAATTCGGTCATAATTTCTTTTACGTTTATCATGCCGATTATATGGTCCTTATCCCCATCAGTAATGGGATATCTAGTAAATTGCTCTTTCTGTATAAGATGAAGTAATTCATCTAAGGTACTAGATTGTTCAAGGGAAATAATTTCTGTCCGCGGCACCATAATTTCTTTAGCAATTCGATCATCAAAGTCAAAAATATTATTTACATACTTATATTCGGATTGATTAATCTCCCCATTTTTATAACTCTCTGATACAATAATGCGAAGTTCCTCTTCCGTGTGTGCCAATTCGTGTTCGGAAGCAGGCTTTAGTCCAAACATTTTTGTGATGACTCTAGATGAACCATTTAAAGTCCATATAAATGGATATAGCACTTTATAAAATAGGATTAAAGGCTTTGCTGCCCATAATGTAATTTTTTCTGCCTTATGAATAGCGAATGTTTTTGGAGCCAGTTCTCCAACGACAACATGTAAAAATGTAATAAATGTGAACGCCAAAGAGAAGGATAAGACGGTTATGGCTGTTTCAGGAACATGGATGATTTGAAGCAATGGTGATAAAAAATGCTGTACAGTTTCTTCTCCAATCCAACCAATTCCAAGTGCAGTAACGGTTATGCCGAGCTGGCATGCAGATAAATATTCATCAAGATTACTAGTAACTTTTTTGGCTGAAAGGGCATTTTTATAGCCTTCCTCTATAAGCTGATCAATCCTTGAACTACGAACTCTAATAATAGCAAACTCTGAAGCTACAAAAAAAGCAGTCAAAGCAATTAAAATGGCTATTATAACCAAGTTAAATATGTCCAAATAAATTTCCTTATCTCGTTTACCGAGTAAGGAGTCACCTCCTGATTAATTCAGATTGAAAGGAACTAAATCTACATTAAGTAAGCCACTTTTTGACGTATTGTCTATTTTTCTTAATAAACGAGGGTTGCAGGATGAGTTAGTATAATAATCGTTTTAAAGTAATCTTTGCTATTATATTCTTTATTTACATAAACAATCCCATTATACCACCTCACATTTGGATAATTGTATTAATAATTATACGGTAAGCCAAACTATCTAGTCAAACAATGATAACGTTAACTTTTTTAATTTTCTGTCTTTAATATAGTGTATGAAGTTAAAGGAAGCTTCATGTTCTCTATCCACTGATTCCTGTTAGGGACAGAAGAAAGAAAAAATAAGTATTACGATGAAACATTTTTGTTTAGCTGTTTCATCGTAACTAGTAAGGGGAAGTTTCCGATCATGGAAAGTAAAATCATTTTTCTATAGTTAGGTGTGAAGGTATTTTTTGAACATCAAAGGTAAAAATATGCTGTCGAATCATTTTGTCAATTTTAAATAGATAGCCATTATATTCGATGGCTTCCCCCTTTTTAATGTTGGGGTTTTGAAACAAAATCCAGCCACCAAGCGTATGAATATCCTCTCTATTGATTGTGATGGATAGCAATTCATTTACTTCTGTTAAGGATAGCTTTGAATCAAGGATATAGTGATGATCACTAATTTTTTGAATAAGCGGTGTTTCCTCTTCGTCAAATTCATCCCGAATTTCACCAACAATCTCCTCTAATATATCTTCTGCAGTAATCAGACCTGCAGTTCCGCCAAATTCATCATAAAGAATGGCAATGGAAGTTCTTTCTTTTTGCATCTTTAAAAAAACAGCTTGTATAGGTGTTGATTCAATTATATGAATAATTGGTTGAACATAGTCCGATAATGATTTATTTTCATTACTATTTTTTATCCAATCAGTGAGAAGTTGTTTTATATGGATAAAACCAATGATGCTATCTTTATCCTCATTTTTAGTAAGGGGGTATCTAGTATATCGTTCTGTTTGAATGATATTTACGGCTTCTTTAATCGTTAAGCTATCAGATAACGTCACCATTTCGGTCCGTGGAATCATAATCTCGTTTGCCAATCGGTTATCAAATGCAAAAATGCGATTAACATAGTTATATTCTGAAAGACTAATTTCTCCATTTTTATAGCTATCTTTTAATACAATTTGCAGTTCTTCTTCAGATAGTGCCTCATTATTGGCAGTTGGATCTGAGATTCCCCATAATTTTGCTACTTGTCTTGACGATTTATTTAGGAGCCAAATAAAGGGATACATAATGGTGTAAAACCAGATAAGTGGTTTACTTACTAATAAGGAGATTTTTTCCGTAAGAATAATAGCGACAGACTTTGGGAAAAGTTCTCCAATAACTACATTAATATATGTAATAATCGAAAAAGAGAGTACAAACGCCAAACCTTGGGATAGAGCAGCTGGAACGTCCCAATTTACCATTAAAGGCTGAATCAACTTTAAAATGGTAGGTTGTCCTAACCAACCTAGTCCTAAAGAGGTAATAGTTATCCCTAATTGGCAGGCAGATAGATAGCTATCAATATTTTCAATTATCTTTTTTACTGTAAGGGCATTTTTATGTCCTTCTTCTACAAGTTGTTCAATCCTTGCAGGTCTTACACGAACAATAGAAAATTCTGTTGCCACAAAAAAAGCAGAAAAAGCAGTTAGTATGACAATTACCAATAGTTGCATTCCAATCATTATTTCTTTCATCACCAATCATTTATTATCAAAGAAGTATTATCATAATTCTTTTATTTTCTTATTTTATACCTTTTCTTTCATAAAATAAAATAAAGAGAGGAGAGGAGATTGAGTCAAGTTTTTGTGGGAGTTTTTTTTAGCTCCCTTTTTATAAAGTAAAACTTCTAATTTTGTATCCGTTTTCTAAATGTTTTCTTTCATCAAAATTTCGTTTTTTTCTTTTTTAAAAACCTTTTAATCCCTGTAAGGCAAAGTGAACGGGTTTTCCAATCGCTTGATTTAAGTATGGTATGTTCTGACGCACGGTTTCTGTTACTAATTTTGTGGGTATTTTTCTTTTCGGTCGAT
>NZ_CATNHG010000160.1:0-7110 GCF_950097965.1 Bacillus sp. T2.9-1 | reverse complement strand
ATTTACAACGCTAAGCCCATTTTCAAGACGATTCCCCCAGTTTTAACAACGTTAAGAAAGTTTCAATGGTCTTAAAGAATCTAACGAGACCATTTTCTCCGAATTAAAATGGTATTCTCCAAGTAAATTAATATGTTCCCAACCTAGAGGTGACATATGGTGCAATAATTCTTCATTAAAACTACCTGACCGTTTTTGATATTCAACTGCCTTTGTTAGATGTAAAGTATTCCAGATACTGATGGCATTGATAATGATGTTTAAGGCACTGGCCCTTTGCAATTGATGCTGTATGGTTCGTTCCCTAAGCTCGCCTTGTTTTCCGAAGAAAATAGCTCTTGCCAGTCCATTCATGGCTTCTCCTTTATTCAATCCTTTTTGTATTTTTCTTCTTAATGATTCATCCGAAATATAATTCAAAATAAAGATCGTTTTTTCTATTCGGCCCATCTCACGTAAGGCTGTAGCCAAGCTGTTTTGTCTTGAATAAGAACCTAATTTCCCCATAATAAGGGATGCTGAAACTGTTCCTTCCCTTATAGAATGAGCTAATCGCAAAACATCCTCATAATTCTCTTTAATGACCTTTGTATTTATTTGTCCACGTAAAATGACTTCTAATTTTGGATACTCACTTGCCTTATCTATTGTAAATAATTTCGAGTCTGATAAATCTCGTATTCTTGGAGCAAATTTAAATCCTAATAAATGGGTCAGTCCGAATATTTGGTCTGTGTAACCAGCCGTGTCTGTATAATGCTCTACTATATTTAGATCCGTCTCATGGTGTAACAAACCATCCAAAACATGAATCGCATCCCTTGAATTAGTATGAATAATCTTTGTGTAATAAGAAGAAAATTGATCACTTGTAAAACGATAGATGGTGGCTCCTTTTCCAGTTCCATAATGTGGGTTTGCATCTGCATGTAGCGATGAAACGCCTATCTGCATTCTCATACCATCGGACGAGGATGTTGTACCGTCTCCCCAATAAGAAGACAATTGCAATTTGTGATGAAAATTTACTAATACGGCTTGGGCTTTATTCATTGCATCTTCATACATGCGCCATTGTGATACATTGGCCAATTGCTTATATGTAAGTCCGGGTGTTGCTTCAGCCATTTTGCTTAAACCAATATTCATTCCCATTCCTAAAAGAGCAGCCATAATAATAATTGTTTCTTCTTTATCCGGTTTTCGATTATTGGAAGCATGAATAAATTGCTCATGAAATCCTGTTATATAAGCAATATCCATCAGTAAATCGGTTAATTTTATTCTTGGTAGCATCTGATACAGGCTTGCACTAAATTTTTTTGCTTCTTCTGGAACATCTTTTTCTAAGCGTGCAATTGACAGCTTTCCTTTTTCAAGAGAAACCCCGTCTAACTTGTTGGAATTGGTAGCTAACCACTTTAACCTTTAGGCTGCTGGTTCTCTCCGTCATATAATCCTCGAATGATAAACTAACTGATAATCTTGTATTCTCCTTCGTTTGATTCCATGTATCTTCTGAAAACAAATATTCTTCAAAGTCTCTATATTGTCTGCTGCCAACAATGGAAACATCTCCTGCCCTAACATGCTCCCGAAGTTCTGTTAAAACAGCCATTTCATAGTAATGACGATTGATTGTTGTACCATCATCCTCGTATAAATGCTTTTTCCAACGTTTTGAAATAAAATCCACAGGTGAGTTATCAGGCACTTTTCGCTTTCCGGATTCGTTCATTCCACGGATAATCTCAACAGCTTGTAAAAGTGGCTCATTTGCTTTTGTAGAATGAAATTCCAATACCCTTAATAGCGTTGGCGTATATTTTCTAAGTGAATAAAATCGTTTTTGCAGTAAGTCTAAATAATCATAGTCGGCAGGGCGTGCAAGCTCCTGAGCTTCTTCGACCGAAGAGACAAAAGAATTCCATTCGATAACGGATTCTAAAACCTCAAAAACGTCTAATTTTTCCTTTTTTGCTTTGATTAAAGCTTGTCCGATGTTCGTAAAGTGTATAACTTTCTCATTCAGCTTTTTACCGTTTTGTTTCTGAATTTCCTCTTGAGCCTTACGGCCTTTTGATAACAGACTAAGTATTTGTCTATCATGAATTTCAAAAGCTTTATCCGTTAACTCTTGAGTAAGATGTAATAAATAGACGGTTAATATCGAATATCGCTTATTTTCTTGAAAGTCACGGAATGCATATGGCTCATATCTTGAGCCTAAGCGAGATAGTTGTAACAGGCGATTGCGATGCAAATGACTAATTTGTACCGTTTCTAATTCCATTCCTCGTATGTATTCGAGTCGTTCTATTACTTTTAGAAATGTTTCGGGTGAAGGATGACCCGGCGGTTCCTTTAACCAACCCAATATCGTTTTATTGGATTCGGATGGATGCTGCGAAGTAATGATCTCTTCAAGCTTTCCTTTTTGTTCATTTGTAAGAGATTGACTAACAGTATTAAACAGTTTCTTTTCAGCCATTGCCCTTGCCTCCCACACCATTCTTTCAAGTGTAGTAATAGCAGGCAGTATGATTTTGTTTTTTCTTAGAAAATCTATACATTCATGTAGTAGATGTATGGCAACGCCATTTTCAAAAGCTAATTGATGAAGATGCTTAAATGCTATTCGATATTCTCTTAGAGTAAAAGTTACAAAGTCGTATTCACTTCGAAGTTCTTTCAAATGATCCCAAAGTGTATTTTCTCTTTGAGGATAAAGACTAATCGAAGATGGAGTGGCACCGATTTGTTTCGATATATAATGTATGACTGATTCCGGGATGCTTTTGATATGAGTGTATGGCCAACCGGGATACCGAAGAACAGCTAATTGAACAGCAAACCCTAAACGGTTTTCTTCTCTCCTTCGCTTATTAACTATTTCTAAATCCCGTTTGGAAAAAGTGAAGTAGGTCCCCAATATCCATTCATCTTCAGGGATTTGCATAAAATCCTGCCTCTGTTCCAGTGTAAGCAATTCTCTACCTCTCGCAATTTTCATTCAGTATCATCCCATTTCCATAATTATTCAGTTAATTAGTTCAATTATATATCAATAGAGTGTACTCTATTGATACAAGTATAGTAGACTGATAAAATCATAGTTGTGACTTTAAGAGATAAATTGCACACTTTTTAAACGCTATTTTGCACTATAAGTAAATATAAAAAGCCTAATTTCGCAACATTAAAATTGAGAAATTAGGCTTTTTTCGTTGATCAATTAAATATCCCTTTAATGGAATAACTTAGATATGGCCTCAGCCTTAAAATTGGTTAATTTGTTGTTTAACTAACGCACACTTAGTTTATGTATAAATATCCACGAACTTATGTGAAAATTATTTCATAAGATATAATTAATTGGAAAAATTCCTCTTCAAGGTTATTTGTCACATTATCTATATCTTCAAAATCCAGGTCAGTTTTCTTGTAATTATTACCATAAAATCTTTTCGTTACAGCTCTTTAATTCAGAAATCCTCTCCATGTTCTTTACCCCATGTATGCATAAGTTTTAAGATAGGCATTAGTGTATTTCCTTTACCAGTTAAAGAATATTCGACTTTCGGTGGTACTGTATTATATTGAGTTCGTTTAATTAAGTCATCTTCTTCAAGTTCTTTTAATTGTTTAGTCATTACTTTATGGCTTACACCAGGAAGCACATTATGTATTTCACTATACCTTAATGTACCATCTATACCTAAATGCCATAAAATCACACTCTTCCATTTATTCCCTATTTTTGTTAATGTATATTCAATTGAACATTTTAATTTCCCTGTACTATCTATTGGAGTATCCATTCAAATATTCAGCCCTTTCTTACCTTTTGGTTAGTTTCTCACAAAAAAGTGCGTTCTTCCATAAATAAAAAGTGCGAAATATAATATTTATGTGTTTGATAGTAAACACTAAATCAAAAAATCATGGAGGAATGCAAATTATGTTCACATATCCTAAAACATTTTCTCATATTGGTCTTTCAGTACCTAACTTAGATCAAGCTGTTAAATTTTATACTGAAGTGTTCGGTTGGTATGTTATTATGGAGCCTTCTGAAGTAGAAAATGATGACACACCTATTGGTCAAATGTGTAGAGATGTATTTGGGGAAAACTGGGATAAATTTAGAATTGCACATTTAGCAACAGGAGATAAAATCGGCGTAGAAATGTTTGAGTTTCCTGAAAACGACACACCTAAAAATAACTTTGAATATTGGAAAACAGGTATTTTCCATTTCTGTATTCAAGATCCAGACATCGAAGGTCTCGTAGAAAAAATTAAGCAACACGGTGGTAAACAGCGTATGCCTATTAGAGAGTATTATCCAGGAGAAAAACCATATAAAATGGTTTACGTTGAAGATCCATTTGGAAATATTTTTGAAATTTACACTCATAGTTATGAATTAACTTATTCACAAGGTGCATATTAATAAATGATCTTTCTCCACCAGCAAAATCTTTGCTGGTGTTTCTTTTTATCCATATGATGCTTAAATCACTAATTTCATTACCCCACCACATTCACAAAATCCGAAACGGTTTATTAAACTGCCAGTTAGGTTAAGTGAATACTCTCACAATACATTCAACCATTACGATTTCCTTTAAATATGTTGTGCAACAATCTGGCCCGATTGCGGAACAAAATCAAAAAAGCAACCCGTCAATATTTCTTAAACCCAATATTTTGTTCCAAAACTCATCCTTTTCTGAACACGCACTTTTTTACTCTCTAAGAAGTGTCTTTTATTGTTATAAATGTAACATAACTCTGTTCATTAATCTATGTTCATTAACCATATGTCTGTAAACTTATGTTACAATGAAATCAAAGGTAAAATCAGAAAAGAGTGGTTTTAGTGTTAATTGGATATGCACGTGTATCAACGGGATTACAAAATTTGGATTTACAAACAGATGCGTTAACGCAACATGGTTGCACAAAAATTTTTCACGACAAAATAAGTGGAGCACAAAAACAACGTCCCGGTCTGGAAGAAGCACTTAAGTATGCACGTAAAGGCGATACAATTGTGGTTTGGCGATTGGATAGGCTAGGACGCAATATGCAAGATTTGATTCAAATTGTGAACAGCTTAAATGAACGAGGTATTGGCTTCCATAGTCTGCAAGAAAATATAACAATGGACAAAAGCAATGCGACGGGGCAATTAATGTTTCACTTGTTCGCAGCGTTTGCCGAATTTGAACGTAATTTGATCGAGGAACGCTCGGCTGCTGGACGAGTAGCTGCAAAAGCACGTGGACGTCTAGGCGGACGTCCTGAGAAGTATGGATCAAAAGATATTGAAATGATGAAGGCTTTAATTGAAAGTGGCACACCGATTAAAGATGTTGCGGAAAAATGGGGTGTGTCTCGCACGACGATTTATCGCTATTTAGAAAGACAGTAAATCGGAAGGATTGATGTCTATGAAAAATGAACATCCTCCATTAACAGCTTATTCAGAAGAACAACGACAAGCAGGGATGATAAAGTATAAAATCATTGCACCTTATCTTATCAACGAAAAAACATTAACTGTCATTACAAAAGAAACCGGTATTGCAAAAAGAACGCTGCAATACTGGATTCAGGACTATAAACAATTTGGATTAAAGGGTTTAATTCGAAAAACAAGAAGTGATGCCGGAAAAATACATTTAGAACCGGAAATTGTCTCCTCAATTGAACAACTGATTTTGAAGTACAAAAGGAATTCACTGACGTCTATTCATCGAATGATCTGCGAGCAATGTCAGAAAAAGGGCTGGCAAAAACCGAGTTATTATCAAGTGTATAAGGTATCGCAGTCCATGTCTCCAAGCTTGAAAAAGTTAGCGCATGATGGTCAAAAAGCATACGATGATCAATATGATTTAATTCATCGAAGAGAAGCAATCTATCCCAATGAAATTTGGCAAGCTGACCATACCCCATTAGATATTATAGTTTTAAATGAAAAAGGAAAACCAGAAAGACCTTGGCTAACAATTATTTTAGATGATTACAGCCGGGCAATCGCTGGATATTTCTTAACCTTTCAAAACCCCTCTGCAATACATACATCTTTAGTCTTACACCAAGCAATATGGAAAAAAAGTAATTCCGATTGGCAAATATGTGGTATCCCTGAAATATTTTATACAGACCATGGAAGTGACTTTACGTCCAACCATTTGGAGCAAGTAGCAGTTGATTTGAAAATTAACCTAGTCTTTTCTGCAATTGGTGTTCCAAGAGGGCGAGGGAAAATAGAAAGATTCTTTTTAACCATTAATCAATTATTTTTACAAGATTTACCCGGTTATTTGGGAAATCAGAATACTACCGCACTTCTTACTCTTAAGGAACTCGATGAAAGGTTATTGAATTTCATCATATATAGCTATCACCATAGGGTTCATGGTACAACAAAAAAAGAACCGATACATGCTTGGAATAATGGATTTCTTCCCAATATGCCCGAGAGTTTGGAAAGTCTTGATCTATTATTGCTAAATGTAGCAAAACCAAGGAAGGTTCATTCTGATGGGATACACTTCCAAGGACTAAGATATATAGATACAAACCTAGCTGCATACGTTGGTGAAACAGTTATTATTCGTTATGATCCAAGAGACATTGCAGAGATTCGAGTGTTCTATCAAGATAAATACTTATGTACAGCTATCTCACCTGAAATTTCCGATTATACAGTAGATTTAAAGGATATTGTTTCAGCGAGAAATAAAATACGAAAAAATCTAAAGGAACAACTTGATTCCCGAAAAACTGTTGCAGAAGAAATTACCTTGTCAAAGCAAAAGGATCTAGAGAACAAAATAGATAAATCTAATTCTAAAAAGTCGAAACTGAAGAGGTATTTCAATGAATAGAGGACAAATATTTATTGAAACAAAAGAATATAAGAGATTTAAAGAGTTTTGTGATGCATGTATTAAATATAAATATATTCACTAGTGTTGCATTAATTTAAATTCACTATTAAAAATACTCAAAATGTTCAATATTATTATTTTGTGCAAAGAAAAAGTCCTTTATAATGGATTAGTCAGGTGGTAACCCGTCCAAATCCACTAA
>NZ_CATNHG010000159.1:0-4881 GCF_950097965.1 Bacillus sp. T2.9-1 | reverse complement strand
TTTCAAAATTAACCTCTCCTTGATTATTTTATGTATGGATTGAGTTGTATTTAATCATAATCCTGTAGTAATGATACAGTATATGCACAGAGAATCACTTAGGTGTTTTGTTAAGAAAGAAGCATCATTATCAATCAGCCTACTGTCTAGATGAACAAGAGTTTGCCTGACCCACGAAAAATATGGAACATTAATTCCTGCTGCTCATACATATGGTCTCGCATTTGGAAAATTTCTTAGCTTTAAAATAAATCATCTGATTCAATGAAATGTAATGCCTATCATCACCTATTTTTATATGTATCTCAGACGAATGCCTATACCTCCGTTACTCTTCGATCATATTGTATTTGTACGAGGTGGTGTAAAATGTTTAAATTATATTTAGATCCTGGTCACGGGGGAGTGGACCCAGGAGCTATTGGCAATGGGATGCAGGAAAAAGAAATTACCTTAAATATTTCCCATAGCATCCGAAATCTCTTGGAAAACCATTATGAAGGCCTGCAAATTAAAACGAGTAGAACAGCAGATATTACGCGCAGCTTGAAAGAACGTACAGATGATGCGAATGCTTGGGGTGCAGATTATTTTCTATCCATCCACGTTAATGCATTTAACGGTTCAGCTCATGGGTATGAAGATTATATTCATAACAGTTTGTCTGATTCATCGAGAACAGCGTTAATTCGGGACATTATGCATGAAGAAATTGTCAAAGTAAATAACTTGCATAACCGTGGTAAAAAAAAGGCCGATTTCCATGTACTGCGAGAAACCAGAATGCCCGCTTTATTAACGGAGAACGGATTTATTGATCATGCAAGCGATGCCCAAAAATTAAGAGACCCGAATTGGCGGCAAGCGGTTGCCCAAGGGCATGTTAATGGGTTAGCACGCGCGTTTAATTTGAAGAGAAAATCGACTAATCTGAAAAGCAAATATGGCTATTAAACGTGTAATTGTTGACGGTGTGCAAGTAGGTGCTTACGCAGAAGAAGAAAATGTGTTGAGAACTGTAAAACGCAACCTGAGAACAGCACAAAGGATTATTATTGAAAATGTGTAGTTTCGTTGGGAAAACGGTTGCTTGACTGCGAGCACGTTAAAGTTTTATCAAAATGGATAACTAGGCTGGATGAACAAAATATACGCTAAGTCTTTGATGTGACGGGCTTAGCATTTTTTTCTTGCTCTAAGTTAGTCCGGCCGATATAAGCCAGGACTAGCTTAATATCAGATGAATAGAACGAAGTTGTTGAGGGAATTATAGCTCATGATGTTTCTATTTCCAATTGTTGGATTTGAGGTGAGTTTTTGCCTAAGATTACTCCTATTCAGTCATACATGATTATTATGCTTTCGGTTGGATTAATGAACCACGTGATTATTATCCCTTTACTACTCGAAGCATCAAAGCGAGATACCTGGCTCGTAGTGCTTCTTGTTTTTGTCGCTTCACCTGTTTGGATTGGTTGCTTGAACTACATCATTCAAAACATGAACAATCAACACATGAAAAAGTGGCTAGATCAGCACTTTGGAAAGTTTTTATCTGCAATCTTAGTAATTATTTATAGTTTGTTATTATGGCTCATGGGCTTTATTTCCTTAAAAGATACTCTAACATGGACAATCGCATCTTACTTGCCGCAAACACCGATACTAGTTCTTGCGGGAACCACACTTGTTGCAAGCTTCTTTGCTGCTTTTCAAGGACTCCGTACAATTGCAATTGTGAGCGGAATATTGTTGCCATTTGTTGTTATTCTAGGTCATCTTGTGGCGATTGCCAATTTTCAGTTTAAAGATTATACCCTGCTTTTTCCTTTGTTAGAAAACGGGACAACTCCATTATGGAAAGGTGTTCTTTACGTTGCCGGGGGATTGCTGGAGTTGTCTTTCTTGATGTTGCTGATTCAGCACAAATTAACAAAAAAAACAGGATTTAAAAGCTTGATGTTGATGTGCTTCATCCTTACAGGACTTACGTTAGGACCATTAATGGGATCGATTGCTATATTTGGCCCTGATGAAGCGGCTAACCAAAGATACCCCGCTTACGCTCAATGGAGAATCGTGAGACTGGGAGAATATGTGGAGCATGTCGATTTTTTTTCGATTTATCAGTGGCTATCCGGTACATTTATTCGTGTGTCCCTTTCTATCTATCTCTTGGGAGAATTGTGGAATTTACAAAAACGCAGATGGTTACCCGTGTTATTTGGCGCATTGGCCATGCTTGTTGCCATTTTGCTGCCGATGAGCGACATGGCTTTTCTAGACTCGTTAGGAAGATTTTATTTTCCTTCATTTTGTATCTTTACAGCAGGGACCTTGATCCTGTATATCGGTCGAATAATCATCTCAAGAATTAGCCAAAAGGAGTGACTAGCTAGGATGAATAAACTATTCCGACGAATGATAAGATTATTTGGAAATCAGGGGGCAGAAAGCAAGAGGCCAACGCCTAATACAGAGGCAACCGTCTTGCAACCACTTAATGAACAATCACTCATCCAACACTTTAAAATGTGTCAAGATGTTAAGCACCATGTTTACAAATTAAACCCTAATGATGAACAATCGAGAATCCTGTTGCTTTATTGTGAGGGTTTAAGTGACAACCAAACGTTCATTCATGAAACTGCGCTTCCTCATTTGACCCGATTTTATGAAAACAATGGTTTTCATCATCAGGAGGAAATAGCCGAGTCGAGTCAATTACAATTAGAACTCGTTACGCTTGAAGAGTGGGAGCAAACGGCCGAAACGGATATTTTTGAAGGCAAACTGCTTTTGTATACTCCGACCCTACGTTCCTTGTTCTCCCTCGATATCTCAAAAAAACCCGCGCGAAATTCGGAAGAATCCAGTATTGAGGTCTCGGTACGGGGGCCAAAGGATGGATTTGTGGAGGAACTGGGAGTCAATGTGGCGTTAATTCGGAAACGAATCAAATCAACCAGCATGGTTTATGAAACGAAAAAAGTAGGCGTTCGCACGAAAACAACCGTTGCGATTCTATACATGCGTGACATTGTTGATCCTAAGATTGTTCAAGATATAAAGAATAAATTAGATGATCTTCACATTGACGGAGCGTTTAGCGCCACTCAGCTAGAAGAATTAATGGAACCGACAAAAGCATTATTTCCTTTGATGGGGTATACAGGAAGACCAGACTTTACCGTTAACTGTATGCTAAATGGCCGTGTAGCGTTGATTGTGGATGGTACACCGGCTGCGTTGATTGCGCCTGCCAATTTATTTTTACTTGTGAAAGCACCCGAAGATATCCACTTTACTGCTTTGTCAACTACATTTGGTCAAACGCTTCGTTTACTTGGTTTGTCCGTATCGCTACTGCTTCCTGCATTTTTTGTTGCCATTCTTTCCTATCATCAAGATCAGCTGCCCTATTATCTGCTTGCCACTTTGGGGATTAACCGGTTGGGAATCTTTTGATGTGGCAGTTGAAATGTTTATTGCACTTCTCTTCTTAGAAATATTGCGGGAAGCTGGTATCCGATTGCCTTCTGCGGTCGGGTCCACGGTAACAGTTGTAGGAGGACTTATCCTGGGGGATGCAGCCATTCGTGCTGGATTCTTATCCCCAGGTATCGTTGTCATCGGAGCAATTACACAAATCTTTGGTTCAACTTTATCGAGCCTATCATTGGCTGGAACGATTAGTACCTTACGCTTTTTTCTTTTCATTCTGTCTGCCACGCTTGGCATTTATGGCTTCTTTCTTGGATTATTTATTGTGCTCAGCCATTTAGCCTCATTGCGTTCATGCGGCTTGCCTTACTTGGCCCCAATATCACCTCCATTTAAAGACTTGGCCAACGCTTTGTTTCGATTACCTTGGCCATGGCGAAACACTCGACCGGACATGTTGAAGACACGAGATTCTACAAGACAAGGGGATAAGCAAAAATGAGGAGATATAAAAGTATGGTTGCACTTTTCCTTCTTCTCACCCTAACCGGTTGCTGGAGCAGATATGAAGTGCAAAACATGAACTATGCTACGGCTGTTGGAATAGACTATGTCGATGGCCAATACACCTTATATGTGCAATTGCTTGATTTCTTGACAGTGGCCAAGCTGGAGGGACAGCAAAAAGCGGAGCAGCCCCCGGTTTGGGTGGCCAAAGGCGAAGGTTCCTCGTTTACAGAGGCGGCAAATGATTTGTACAGTACATCACAACAGCGCTTAAACTGGGGACAAATCTCTGCCATCTTGTTCAGCGAGAGATTGATGAAGGAAAACAAAGTCGGAGAAGTGCTGGAATTGATCAACCGTTATCGTGAAATAAGATACTTGGCCTGGCTGTTTAGTACAAGAGAGCCTATTGAAGAAATCTTGCTGGCAACTCCATTTTTTAGATTATCGCCAAAGGCATCCATTCTTCACAATCCCGAGCAAAGTTTCAGACAGTTCTCTATCCTTGCTCCGGTCCGCCTGCAACAATTTGTACTGGACTCAAACGAAAAGGCTAGAACCAGTTATATACCGGAATTATCGCTTCGCAAAGGTCAATGGCAGGAAAGTAATAAACCAAAAGAGCTGCTTAGATATTCAGGCGTACAAGTATATGATCTAAACAATTATTATGGACGAATGGATCTTAAGGATTTGTCGGGAATGCCCTGGCTAAGTACTCACACGATCCGAGTACCTCTTGATTTGTTTACCGAAGAGAAGCTTGCGGCTGTTCTTGTCGCAGAAAAACCCAAATATGAAGTGGTATGAGTAAAATGTTTGTGGGAGAATAAATATCCTTTTTGTCTAGTTGGGGGACGAGTCCCCCAACTAGACAAAAAGGCCACCAAGCGAGAGCGCGGTAGCTGGAAAAAATTAAGCATTAAAAAA
>NZ_CATNHG010000158.1:0-6606 GCF_950097965.1 Bacillus sp. T2.9-1 | reverse complement strand
AAGGAGCATTCCTGTTAGAAGGATTTTCGGGGACTTGAACAAAAAGAGCCCTCTTGGTATGATGCGGGGTGTCAAATCGTCGACGAAATGACCCCTAATTTGTAACCAAGGAGGACTCCATAATGGATTTTAAACAAAATCAGAAAATAAATCAAGTCACCGAGAAAACACTTGTGGTCGGAATCGATATTGCCAAGCGTACGCATTACGCTTGCTTTGTAGATGATCGCGGTCGTGTGCTTCAAAAGTCTTTTGCTGTTTCCCAGTCTAATAGCGGTTTTAATTATTTCTATCAACGTATTTTGACCGCAATGAAAGAAAATGAAAAAACAGAGGTTATTGTTGGGATTGAACCTACTGGCCATTACTGGCTCAATTTAGCTTATTTCCTTGAGGAACGGGGCATCCCCTTAGTAATGACAAATCCGATGCACGTCAAACGTTCAAAGGAGTTAGACGACAATCTTCCAACTAAACATGACCGAAAAGATGCGCTAGTAATTGCTCGTCTTATTAAAGACGGTCGTTTCAGTTATCCGCGTATTTTAAAGGAAATGGAAGCAGAACTTCGTGTTGGCTCAACTTTTAGAAGCAAGTTGGTAGAGGAGTTAGGCTCTCTCAAAAACATGATGATTCGCTGGTTAGATCGCTATTTCCCAGAGTTTACTCAGGTGTTTCCTTCATTCGGAAAAATGGCTTTAGCTGTACTTGAATGTACTCCATTTCCGAGTGATTTTCACCAAAAACAACCCGATGAAGTCTTAACCCTTTATCGAAAGGTCGAGGGGCTAAAATCCCCACAAAGACCAAAAGCAGTGCGCCTTATTGAAGTCGCGGCTAACTCTATCGGGGTAACAGAAGGACGTGAGATGGCCCACATTGAAATCGCCACGCTCGTTCGCCGTTACCATCAATTAGAGAAAGATATCGAAAACATTACGGTGCACTTAGTTGAACTTGTAAAAACGTCTGTAGAGTATGAATGGCTATCAACCGTCCAAGGACTTGGAGATACCACCATTGTTGACTTATTAGCCGAAATTGGAAGCTTTTCACACTACGAAGATCCACGCCAACTTATCAAACTCGCGGGATTAACGTTACGTGAAAATTCCTCTGGTCTGCATAAAGGACAAAAACGTATTTCTAAACGGGGCAGACGAAAGTTACGTGCCCTCCTGTTCCGAGTTATGATGCCTATGATTCGCCATAATGAAGCCTTTAGAAAGCTGCACGAGTATTACACAAACCGTCAGGTTAATCCATTACGCAAGAAGCAATCTATCGTGGTTTTATGCGGTAAGCTATTAAAAGTATTACATGGAATTAGTACCAAGCACAAAGCGTTTGACGCACAGCGAATGATGAGGGATATTCCAGGTCTCGCAGAGGCTGTTTAAACCCTACATCCCCTTAATAAGACAATAAGACCTAGACAACAGGATGACACGGAGAAGCTGGCAATATATTTTCCATTCGACCTTGAGTCCCTAAAGGAGCTTCGCTAGCCTCTGCCTTATGACTAGACCGAACGAAGGAATGTAGGCACATAGATGCCCAGAGACATGGGAGGGTACGTCATCATAAGCTACGCAGAGATCCATTGTGCATCGCATAATTCCCTATCACTACTTTCTATAATTATCCAGTAGTGACCGCGTAGCGTACCCGTAGGTTGGAATAATTACACATAATATATAAATTCTGTTAGGAATCGTGTCGAAAAATATTTTTTTGACACCCCAACAACGGCTCAAACCGTTGATAAATCAATATTTATAGAGGGAGGAAACGAAGGATGTAACGGTTATCTTCTCTCTCCACGATTCCTTTTTCAATTCCCGTGCTGGTTCCTTCTCCTCTTTCAATACTATTTCGCCTAACTGAAAAATAATAAAAAATGGCGTGAATATAAGCAGCAAGGAAACAGCAATCGTCATTGGTGTAAAGCTTTCTACTAGAAAATATGTAAATCCATGTATATTAAAGAGTCGTTCAATAATAAATTGACTTGATAGCAATCCCCAAATGATAATTTTCATATGATGAAAGGAAACGGGAATTATATTTCGGAGAATATGTTTCCACAAAATAGGAAAATTATGGATACCTTTACTTCTTGCAAAATTTACATACATCTTCAAATATTCTTCTTCCATCATCAAGATAAGAATTTTGAATAAAGAAACAGCAGGAATAATTGCAAGGGTTAGAATTGGCCCTAAATATGCCTTTTCTGAATAACTGGCTACTTCAAATATCTCTACCCCTGTTTGCACAAAAATAAAGATAACGAAAGATTGCAGAAGTGTCGCTATAATTATATCTGGAATCGATTCAATTAAATCTAAGATTCTTTTTATTGGCTGCAAAAGAAATTTGGGTAGAAAAAAAGAGACAAGTGATAATACAAATGCAGCAATGCTCCCTAATAACAACGCACCAAACAAAATTTCCATCGAATAAATAAACGCCGGAAATAGTATATCCAATATCGGCTTTTCATCTACTCCATTTAAGGAATATACCCATCCATCCTTCTGAAAAAATTCCTCCGATAAAAAAGATAGCAGGGTTGAAAAATATCCCTCTCCCTCTGGAAAATCCCTCATTTGAAAGTATTTTGGAAAAACGCTTAATGCGAGTATCGCCATCGTTCCAAGTAAATAATAGATGATTAATTTCGCAAATTTTCTCATAGATCCCCTTTCCTTCTTATCGCTTTCTATCTAAAAATTTATACTATTCAAATTATATGAATATATCGATTGCTAATCAACCCCATTTTTTCCAAATCAGTGTGAAGGGATAGGGAGATAAGGCTTTCTTAATCTAACATCAGTGAAATTTATGATATACCAGCAAAAATTTCCATTTATCAGCCAATCCTCTTCTTCACTATCATACTTTTTCTATTCCACTAATCTTTTCTGCAAAAAGTATTGTTTTACTCCTTCTGGAAAATGATCTAAAGTTCCAAATACTTCGTAGCCATGCTTTTGGTAAAAATCTGGTGCTTGAAAACTGAAAGTATCTAGATAAATAAATGCACATGCATTTTTCTCCGCAGCTTGTTCCATCTTCTCTAAAAGCTTGCTGCCATATCCTGCTTTCCTTACACTCTCATCCACCCATAAGAAATCAACATGCATATGATGCCAAAACATATGACCCGTAACACCAGCCACGATTGTGCCATTATCATCTCTTACAACAAAACTAATATTTTCATAGGGACTTTTCAATTTTTCTGGCAGCTGCTCCATATTATAAGCAACCAGTTTTTTTCGAATATAATCACTATCCTCTTGAACCCATTGCTGGATTATTTCCATTATTCACCGCTCCTTTTCTCGCTTATTTTTTCTGCAAGTAAACCAAACATTTTTCTGACAGTCTCTGTCGGAATTTCTTGATAAGCATCACCTAAGCTAATTTCAAAAGAACAATTATTTTCAGCTAGCTCTTTTACATAGCCACTTATACCAATTCCCATTATCTCTTGAATATCTGTCAAAATAGTCTCTACTGCTTCTTTTTCCAAATCAAAATGAACATGGAACATATTAGAAACTGGCGCAATTGGAAGTGTTTGAACCCCTTCACATCTGTTAAAAAACGCTGCTAGCTGTTTGGCAGATTCATAGTATTCAGCCATTTTATTAACTCGTTTTTCATAATAATAATCAGCAGACAAAATATATGGATACAAACTGATTAAGTCACCGCCATATCTTCGTTTCCAAACCTTTGACTGGCTTGTAAATTCTTTACTCCCAGCTAGGATTGCCCCAGCAACGCCGCCTATTCCTTTATAAAAAGACATATAAACACTATCAAACAACGCACATACCTCTGCTGCTGTTTTTTGATAATAGGGCAGCACTTCCATTAATCTAGCCCCATCAAGATGGAGCTTCATTCCATGCTCTTTGCAATAACGTGAAATCTTCTCTAATGTCTCAAAGCTTGGTAATTGACCACCAATTTCACGCTGTGGCAATTCTAACAGCACACAGGCAACGCCATTCTCCATTTCCATAATATCTTCTAATTCTATTACTCTCGTTTTATCTGCTAATAGAATTGTTTCGATTTTATGAAGCTTCTTTAATCCATCTTGCTCGTGAATTTCTAAATGACTTAATGGATGATAGGCGACTTTCCCTAAATCTTTTTCATCACACCATATTCGTAGGGCGATTTGCTGTGCCATCGTTCCACTTGGAAAAAAGACTGCTGCTTCCTTTCCGAAAAGATTGGCCATTTTTTGCTGAAAATCTCCTATTATTTTTCCTTGTCCATACATATCACTTTCTACATTTCCGTCTATTTCCTGCAATGCTTCTTTTAGTACCTGTACATTTCTTTTGCCATGATTGCCTAATTTATAGGTGGTTTTGTTATATGAATCTCTTAATGTAATTGCCATCTTACTCTCCCTACTCTCGATCAGAATATTTCGACTATATAATAACTATAGCATTTTTTAAAACTAGCAATGGATTTTTATTAGCTTTCTTGAAAATAGGAAACGGGCACTTACAGGGCGACTCTGTTACCTTTTGCTTTCCTTTTTTGACGAAATGGGCTTAAGAGGCGCTTTCTCTAAAAAATCAAACATACGCAAAGAACAGTAATCCTCATAAGAAATACTGTTCTTTGATGTTATTTAAATAGGCTGTGTTTCTTTCTGATTAACAGTTGCCTCTCCAATATCTGCTTCTCGTTTGAATAATCGTGAATATACACCGTTATTATTTTTTAATAGTTCGTTATGTGTACCTTCTTCGACTATTACCCCTTTATCTAATACGATAATACGATCTGCAGATAATACCGTAGATAGTCGGTGGGAAATGATGAAAATCGTTTGTTTCTTCGTCGTTTTTAAAACAGCTTCATTAATTTTTGCTTCTGTAATAGGATCTAGCGCTGAACTTGCTTCATCTAATACAAGGATTGGGGCATCCTTCAAAATTGCCCGCGCTAAAGATAGACGCTGTTTCTGCCCGCCTGACAGTAAGCTTCCTCTTTCTCCAACCTTTGTGTTCAACCCATCTGGAAGGGTTTCTAGTAATTCGCCTAAACCGCTCGCACGGAGAACATCATACAATTCTTTCTCTGTTGCATCTGATTTTCCAATCCGTAAATTATCTGCCAACGTGCCACTTCGCATTAGTACATCCTGTGTAACGATTGCCATTTGCGAACGAAGCCAGTCCGTATCCCATTCTCGAATCTCTCGTCCATCTACTTCAATAGAACCCTTTGTTGTGTCATATAATCGAAAGAGTAAGTCAATAATCGTTGATTTCCCAGAACCACTCGGCCCAACTAACGCTATTTTCTCTCCTGCCTTAATAGCAAAAGAAACACCTTTTAATACGCTCTCTTCTTTATCTGGATAAACGAAGGACACGTCTTTCAAGCGCACATCACCACTTGCTCTTTCTCCCCTTACCCCTTGCTTCGTTTCTGCTTCTGATACAGGTTGTGAAAGCAAGATATCTGATCTGTCTAAAGCAGGGCCTGTTCGTCTAACTGAAAGCCAATTTCTTAGGAGACGTTGCATTTCATTTGCCGCAATCGTTACTAATCCTCCTGCTGTTAACATTTGACCGCTAGTTAAATCCCCATTCCAGATAAGGAGCGTACTGATAAAATAAACAAGTCCTAATGCAAAACCATTATAGCTTGCAATCACAACTACTGATTGCATTCTTGCTTTTAATTCTCGTAGTGAATGTTTTACAAAAGAATCCCTAATGGAAACGACACTATTTACTTCACTATCGGAAACACCCATTACTCGTGATAGATGAATACCTGTAACAGATTCTCTTAATCTCTCTAAATATTTGGAAGCTTCTGCCCTAGCGTCTGCTGATGCAGCTCGCGTTCTAGCCCCTACATAGTTGGATGCCCAGTAAAACAGAATTCCAAGAACAACACTTGTGATCATTAAATAAGGGTGAATGAACAGCAATACAATACTATAAATCACTACCCCTTGAGCACTTGCCATAAAGGTTGACCCTTCCCATGCTAAAAAATTATGAAGGGTATCTGGATCATCAGAAGTTCGTGCTAATAATTCCCCAGATGAATTATTTTGATAAAACGAAAAAGGGAGTACTTGCAAATGCCCAAATAATCGTAGCTTTTGTCTATTTGTCACAGACTTCGCAGTAATATGGCAAAAGTATTCATCAATGATCATCATGCCTAAATCTAATACAGCAGATAATACCAATAGCCACATTAATCCCCATAGCCAGGTGTTATTCTCACTTGGCAAAATGGTATCAATTAGCCAGCTTAAGGCTAAAGTTGGTATTAACGCAGAAAAGACTTGGCTAATAGCAATAACTAGGGAATCGCCTATGACCCATTTTTTATAAGGCATTAAAAATTGAATAACACGTTTGCCATCACCGATTTTCTTTTGTTTGGAGATATCCAGTTTACTCATCCAATCATCTCCTCGTATAGTAAGTTTATAGTCCTCTTTCGAGGTAATTTCCAATTAAAATATTGTTCTTTGATAATTCTATAGATGTTAGTTCAGATAGTGGGGGGCTAGCCCCCCACTATCTGAAAAAG
>NZ_CATNHG010000157.1:0-5138 GCF_950097965.1 Bacillus sp. T2.9-1 | reverse complement strand
TTTTTTAATGCTTAATTTTTTCCAGCTACCGCGCTCTCGCTTGGTGGCCTTTTTGTCTAGTTGGGGGACTCGTCCCCCAACTAGACAAAAAGGATATTTATTCTCCCACAAACATTTTACTCATACTTTCCTGAAATCCCTGAAAACTTGTTTGCAACGTTTATTCTAATAAAATCCGGAAAAACTACCAGAGCAATATAATTTACAGAATGGATTAATTTGTTTATGATTACGCTTATACTTAAAAAAGGAGCATAAATAGATGATTAAAAATGAGCTATTATCTTCGTTTACCTTGCCCAATGGAATAACACTTAAAAACAGAGTAGTTATGGCTCCAATGACCAATTTTTCTTCCAATCAAGATGGGACTGTTTCAGAAGAAGAAGTGAACTATTATGCACATCGTTCTTCGGGAGTAAGTATGGTCATTACTGCATGTACAAACGTTACGCGTAATGGCCAAGGTTTCCCAGGCGAATTTGCTGCCTATAGTGACGACTTTATCCCTAGCTTAACGAAATTAGCTTCACGTATTAAAGAACAAGGCGCAAAAGCAGTTCTCCAAATTTTCCATGGTGGCCGGATGTGTCCTCCTGCCTTAGTGAATGGGGATGTTGTGAGTGCTAGTGACGTACCTGCTGAAGGAAGTGGAAATCCAACTCCACGAGCTTTATCAGAATCGGAAGCCGAAGCGATCATTGATGCTTTCGGGGAGACTACACGTCGTGCGATTGAAGCTGGTTATGATGGTGTGGAAATTCATGGAGCAAATGGCTACCTTATTCAGCAATTTTTCTCTCCTCATTCCAATCGTCGTGAAGATCGCTTTGGCGGAAGCCTTGAAAAACGAATGACTTTTCCATTGGCGATTATTGACAAAGTAAAAAGTGTTATTGACAAATACGCTACCTCTCCTTTCATTGTAGGCTATCGTTTTTCCCCAGAGGAACCCGAGACACCTGGAATTACAATGGGAGATACCCTTGCCCTAGTCGATAAACTAGCAGACAAAGGCTTGGATTACTTGCATGTTTCGCTCCAAGAATTCCATTCCACGCCAAGAAGAGGTGTGGAAGACCTATCAAAAACGCGCATTTCTTATTTGCTTGAAACAATCAATAATCGTGTTCCACTTATCGGCGTTGGTTCGATTTACAGTGCATCAGATGCACAACAAGCTCTAGAAACAGGAATTCCTCTCCTCGCTTTAGGTAGAGAGCTTATTATCGACCCTTATTGGGTACAAAAAGTTGCCGAGGGGAAAGAAGAAACGATTGTTACAGCGATTAATAAAGAAAAGCAGAAAGAGCTTGTCATTCCGGATCCTCTTTGGAATGCTATTATCCATACACCTGGATGGTTTCCTGGAGTTTAAGGAAGCTTACAAATTCACACAGAAAAGCACCTACTATATCACTAGTAGGTGCTTTTTTACACAAGGATTAAGCTTTATTCCGCCTTTTCATTTTTCTTAAAAATCTATTCCCGAATATGAAGACAAAAAGTGGCACACCAACAATTAGTTTTCCGATAACATAATCAAAAAAACTAAAAACTCCAAATAGAAATAAAAGAAAACTAATGATGAATGGGAAGCTAATATCTTTATTATTATCATCTTTCATTTTAATGCCGTAATACAAAGAGTAGAAACTACCAATGATGAAATAGATTGCTATTATCATAATCAATATGGCATTTAGCCACCCCTCCTCCTGATTCATAAGATAATGGAATCTTACCTGTTTTAACTGTTAATCCACAGTTGATTATCAGGAAATCACTGCAATACGCCCATTTATAGAAAATAATTCTCTAAAAAAAAGATGCTGTTCCAAAATATAACTAGAATAAGCAAGTAGGAAAAAATGTCCTTACTTGCTTATTCTATTAATTAAATGGTACTACTCATTTCCCTACAAAATAAGTTTCCGTCGGCCCTAAATAGCTAGTTGCTGGCTTCTTACCTTCTGGATAGATTACTAGCTTTTCTAATACAAATCCTGGGCTTACTGCATAAATTCTTAGTGTATTCAATCCTGCTTTACACTTGATTCGATGACAGTATCGATGGATATTATTCAGCACATCCACTCCCCAATTGTCACTTTCCCCAACGATATATTCTTCTGGGATAATATTAACAATGTTGATGTCATCCTCATTTGCTTGGATACCACAGAATAACGTATTATCCTTTGTAACTGGATTAGAAGGCTGTAGATATAATTCTACTTCATGCGTTCCAGCTTCCAATACGACAAAATGATATTCCAGATAGGGTGCATCCTCCCCTACTGAAAAATGCTTGGTTGTTGGAAAAGCCTTCATGGCAGATAATGTTTTGCCATAGCCTTCAAGCACTTCAAATCGATACATGTCCCCCTGTTGATTCACTGCTTCCTTGTTTAGAAAATAATGCTCGGCTTCTATCGAAATATAGCCATTCGTATCTATAAAAGTCCGCTCAGGGAATTCTTTGTAATCATTTTGGGCTGCGTATACTAGAATGGTACACGTACCACAAGGCATTTCTACGACAATACGACCCTCTGAATCGTCTCCCATTTCCTGACGATTAATGCTCACCTGAATGACTTCCGATGTTTTATCTTTACCATCTAAACTACCACTCGTTTTCGAACAGGTTAGCCATTGGTTTTCACAAGTAATCGTAAAGTCTGCATTTTTGTCACTTAAGCTAGAAATAGTGAATGTCGCTTCCTCTATATGCGGCTGTAGAAATGCGTCTAAATACAGTGTATTATTATGCCATGCTGGGCCTTCCGAATGCTGATTCGTCCCATCTATGGAAACAATTAATCTCGGTTTATTAGCGGGGATCACTTGCATAAGAATTGGGTTTTGACAGCCTTCTTCATTCCAGTTCGTAAAACCGATATGCTCAGACATCCCCATTCCATACCACTTCCCATTATCAATGGTATGATATTGCTCAACCAGTTCTCTATCTCTGGTCAAACACGCTCTAATTTGTTCCGCTAATTTGTTTGCTTCCATTTTACCAAGCTTGGCATCATCATGATTTTTCCCGGTAAGAAGCCACATCTTCTGCAAGTTCAAGTTTCCTACAGCAGGATAATAGACTAAAGAGAAAAACTTTGGTAATTTCTCTGAATCCACTTGTTTATATAGTTCCTCTGCAGCCTTTAAAAGATAATCGATTTGCTGTAATGTCTGATCTGTTTCCCTATAATGAACAGGATGATAGACTTCCGCATTCATATGCTCTGGTCTGCGATTATGGGCTATTTTCGTGTAGCCTGTTAGGAGTTCAAAAACCTTCTCCTTTTCCACCTTATTAAATACACCGTCAAACTGGGTATCAATCCATTTTCTCGTATAATCATCTGTCTTATTTTTGGCAGAGGTTCCCCATTTTTCAAAGTCATAAGCCAAATCTAAGAAATAAGATAACGGGAATTCCTGTGTAGCAATATCTCCTACATTTACAATCCATAAATCCCGAACACCAAAATCGTAAGCCATTGTCATCTGTTCCCATATCTTCGGAAGATACGAACTATTTATCCATTCATAGGAAATGGGTCCACCATGATAATCAAAATGATAGTACATCCCATAGCCACCTGAATGGCTGCGCATTTCTTCTGTTGGCAATGTACGCAGATTTCCATGGTTATCATCACAGAGCATAAGAATGATATCTTCAAGCTCCTCCGATCCGATTAAGCCAGCCGTATGTTCATCCCCATAAAAGAAGGGTTCTACTTCTTTATATAAAGCTAGCATTCTTGGAACTTCGGAAAGATTTGGATTGATATTTTCTCGGATTAATTGATTTTGCGTTTGGATGACATCTCGCAGTAATTCGATATTATCTGCAAGGGTAGCATCTTTCCCCATAATAGTTGTATCCGCTTCCCCACGCATCCCAACCATAATGACATTTTCAAAGTTTCCGTTCCGCTTCAGACCATCTTTCCAAAACTTCGTAATCCCTTCTCTATTTGCAATAAAATTCCAGGCGTCTCCATAAATAGAGTCCTTCCCACGCAAATATTTATATTCCTCTCCATTTCGCAAACAAGGCTCATGATGGGACGCCCCCATGACTACCCCATATTCATCTGCTAATACTGCATTTAACAATCCTGGTCCATCCTCGCTAAAACGAGCAGACCACATAGCTGGCCATAGATAATTTCCTTTCAATCTCAGCAATAATTCAAAAACATGGTCATACATTTCCGCATTAAAGCCGCCAAAATTCTTCGTCGTCCAGTTTCCAAAAGCTGGCCATTCATCATTGATAAAAAAACCACGGTAACGCACAGACGGCTCTTTCGAAAGATATTTTAAATCTCCACTTAATGAGAAAGACTCTTTATGCTTGGGTTTAACATCACACCAATCCACCAACGGAGAAACGCCAAGGAGCTCTGATAAATGAAATAGCCCGTAGATTGTTCCACGCTTATCACTCCCAACGATTACTAGTGCTTTTTCTACATCTTCAAAGGGATTTTCAATGACTTGAAATAAATAAACTTCCCTCTTTCCTTTCACTTCTGACAGATCAATCAGCTGTTTCTCTTCCAATTCATGAAGAATTGGGCTATGGTTCAAGGTTCCATATAAAACAGCATGCTTTCCAAGCTTCTTTCTATCCGAAGTCGCTTGTGGTGCATAGCCAAACACTAACTCCACATCCCCCATAACCTTTCTAGCAATTTTATGTATTCCACTAAATGCCTCTTTTTCTTGGTAAAATAAGGAGCCAGTATGATCAACTGCTGTTACACTTTTTAACATGTCTCTGTTAATCGTAAATTCCATATAAACACCTCTTCTATTGGTTAGGTTTATGACAGATTTTTTACTACTTGCAACTATCCTTGTAAGCGGTTACCATTGGTTCTATTACAAATAATAACATATTCTATTATTCAGCCTATAACTATATGCATTATTTATTGGTGAAAAAAAGTAGACTGGTCTCATTTAATAAAAAAAAGACAAAGATTGAACTGACCTAGCCAAATGAGACATATATAAAACACCTACCCATATTAAATTTAACACTTTTTCATTAATTTGATATTGGTTCTTTACTGGAAATAGTTCAGGCACTTTGTCACTTTACTTGGAGC
>NZ_CATNHG010000156.1:0-5899 GCF_950097965.1 Bacillus sp. T2.9-1 | reverse complement strand
AAAGGAGCATTTCATGCGTATATTCATACTAGAATAATCTATTTACTTGAAAACGTTCCTCAACAATCTGGCCCTTTAATGGAATATCATAACTGTTGTTTTAACCACTTAATTTTAAGTTGAAGAACTTTATTTTAACTTATCAGCTATCATTTTAAGATAACTTTTTTATTACTTATAATGCAAAATAGCGATTAAAATTGGTGCAAAATAACGTCTAAAGTGACATATTAGCTTGATAGACTCTCAATAACACCTATCAAAAATACATATTAAAAGAGGACAAAATATGATCTATGGATACGCCCGGGTTAGTACACAAGACCAAAACCTTGATACCCAAATCGAACAACTTACAAAATTTGGAGTAGACGAAGTTGTAAAGGAGAAAATCAGTGGTGTTTCTAAACAGAAGCAACAATTGGATGAACTTCTTTCCAAGATTACAACTGGAGATACCTTAGTTGTGACTCGAATGGATCGTCTTGGTCGAAACACTGTTCAGTTGTTACAGCTAGTTGAACAGCTTCGTGAAAGGAACATCCACTTTGTTATCCTTAATTTAGGAATTGATACAAGGACACCTACTGGTAAATTCTTTTTAACTGTAATGGCAGCATTTAGTGAGCTAGATCGAGAAATGATTAAAGAGAAGCAACGTTCAGGGATTAAATTGGCCAAGCAAAAGGGTAAATATCGAGGAAGAGTAAAAAAATATACGGATAAACATCCAGGAATGAACCACGCAATTGAATTACGAAATACAACAGATAAAACGGTAAAGGAGATATGTGCCATTACAAAGGTTAGTCAGGCAGCGTTTTATCGTAAGCTAAAGGAAATGGAGGAAAAAGAGGGGATATAACAGAATGTAAATTATTACCTGTGTGGCCCCTCAATCCTCGAATCGTTTCCGTACCCCTACTAGATGACCAAAATATAATACCTCAATTTTCAACTCTGGAAATGTCCTAATTACTAAGTCATCACAATAATCTAATCGATCTTTGACTTGTACAGATAAGTTTTTATTTATGTACATAATATCCTCTCAAAATGTTAGTTTACAGTTAGCATTACAAAATTATGGTATTGTTATTCATAATTATTTATGTTGGTTATAGTAAACATGTTATTACAAAGATTGACCAAATAATCTTTTGTTAATTGTAAAACAAAAAAGACAAGTTATTTAACCTGTCTTTCTCTTTCGATGAATTAATTACAATTTAGGTACTATAATGATTATTTATTAGCTTATATAAAGCCTATGATCCTTATCAGATTTATAAAAAGTTTTTCTTAATATTATCTGTTAACTCAGAAATGACCTTTTTCTTTTGTTGTTCAGGTGAATGAATAGTTAAAATTATCAAATCCACCAAATCAGGACTTTCTTTAGCTAATTCCTGCATGTAGTCATACCCGAAATCTTTCATGACCAGTAGCAATTTACTCATGTTACTGGAAACTTACATCTATCTTCTTTTTTACGTCCTTCGCCACTTTTGGCATTGTTATTTCAAGTATTCCATTTTTGTAGGTAGCTTTAACCCCATCATGTGAAACGGGGCTTGGAAGTGTTATCATACGTTGAAAACGACCTGTATAGCGTTCCTTTTTTAACATATTTTCTTCTTTTATTTCATTGGTACGCTTGATAGAACCACTAATGTTTAATCTGTTATTTTGTATATCAATATCTACATCTTCTTTCTTTTCAAGACCAGGTAAATCACATGTTGCCACAATCTCATTCTCAGTTTCATGAACATCTACTCGAATCCCACCTATACCATGTTCATTGTCAAACGAAATTGGTAATTCCGAAAAGAAACGATCGAATTCTCTTCTCATATTTGATAATTGTCTAAATGGATCATAAGGTACTAATGACATATTCAATCCTCCTTGTTTATTTTCAAAGATATTATTCCAATTTTGTATACGTTTATTCATAAATCCTTTATTTTACGTTCTGTACAAATGGATTCGTATCTGTACCAATTTTTAGAGTGTTTCTTTTAACACAACTTCCATAGAATTAACCCAAATAGCAGAATACAAACCCTTCAAGACCAATAATAATCTACTCAATCTCACATTCTATTTCCGTTTCATCTAATAAACTCACAACAATTCTTTCCCCTTCAAATACAGTCAACTTTCTAATCAATGTAAAATATAACTCCAAATCAAACTCTGTTATTGGCTCTGCTTTTTCAATGAGCTCAATAAACTGTCTTACTCTATATTTTTGTAAATAATCTTCACTATCTATGTTCTGCTGCCATTTTTCTAAAAAATAATCTTTGTTCTCTATGATGGCATAAAACGTGTTAATAAAAGCTTGGTATAAGACTTTATCGTCAATATGTTTGTTCTGACGTAAGCGTCAAACTATACCCACATGGTTTGACGCTTTTTTATATGCGATAATCTCCTAGAGATTACACATAATGGAGGTTTTGCTATATGAAGAGATCCGATCTTAGAGTTGAATGGGAAAAACGGATTGCTAACTATATGACAAGCGGACTAAGTGCTTCAAATTGGTGTGCAGCCAACGAGGTCAGTATTCATCAATTCTGGTATTGGAAGAAGAAGCTTAAAACAACCGAAGACACGTCAAATACCCCTTCACAATGGATTACATTAGAAATGGATGAAACAATGACAGACTCTCAATCTAACATAGTTGTTCATGTTGGTCACGTAGCGTTAGAGGTCAAACAAGGCTTTGATCCCCAGCTGCTTGTAGATGTGGTAAGGACACTTCAATCCATATGCTAAATGCATCAACGATTGAGAGTGTCTACCTCGCTCGAGGTAGCACGGACATGAGAAAATCCATTGATGGATTAGCTATCATCGTTCAGATGGAATTCAATCTAGATCCCTTTTCATCGAGTCTTTTTGTTTTTTGTAACAAGAAACGCGATAAACTCAAGATTCTTCATTGGGATACCAACGGATTTTGGTTGTACTACCGAAGACTCGAACGTGGAACATTTCACTGGCCATCTGATCATGGGAGCTTAGGTCCGTATAAAATCTCACGTCGCCAATTGAATTGGTTGTTAGATGGTTTATCATTAGAACAGACAAAAGCACATCCCGTCGTTTCTGCAAAAACTGTCGTTTAAACATGAAATTATGAGAGTAATCGGTTGGATCTTATAGTATAATGAAATCATGAAAAAGACAAAGAAAACAGCAAACACAACTCCTACAATTGAAGAACTTCTCGAGCGCGTTCAACTCTTGGAACAGAAAAACGCAGACTTAGAGGCGAAGCTAGAAAAGGAAAAAAGTGAATCTGAAGCCAAGATTAGTTGGTTACAAGAACAGCTTCGCCTTCATCAGTCTAAACGTTTTGGTGTATCTAGCGAAAAGGGCATTCCAGGTCAACTGGAACTAACTCTTTTTAATGAAGTTGAACAAGAAGCGGACCTCGCATCACCCGAACCTACCGTAGAAACCATCACCTACCGCCGTAAGAAGAAACGCGGCCAACGTCAGTTGATGTTAGAAAATCTGCCTGTGGAAACGATCGATTATCGTTTATCCGATGAAGAGCAGGTCTGTTCGTGTTGCGGTGGAAACCTGCATGAAATGAGTACAGAAGTCCGTCAGGAATTAAAATATATCCCAGCTGAAGTAAAAGTGGTGAAGCATGTGCGCCATGTTTATTCATGCCGCCATTGTGAACAGGAGGCCATTGAAACGCCGATCCAAACCGCGCCCATGCCGAAGCCAGTCATTGCGGGAAGTCTCGCATCTCCATCTATGTTGGCACATATCATGAGCCAAAAGTATGTAGAGGGACTTCCTATATATAGACAGGAAAAACATCTACATCGTTTGGGTATAACATTATCTCGTCAAACGATGGCTAATTGGATGATGTACGGAGCAGATCGTTGGTTAAGCAAGCTATATAGTCGGATGCATCAGCTCCTAGTTAAGCTTGACATTGTTTGTGCGGATGAGACAACTCTTCAAGTGCTTCAAGAGCCAGGTAGATCCGCTTCATCTAAATCCTATTTGTGGCTATACCGTACAGGTGTCGAGGGATCTCCCATCATACTATATGATTATCAAGAAACCAGAGCTGGAGAAAATCCAATGAACTTCTTAAAGGAATTCAAAGGCTTTCTTCAAGTGGACGGTTATGCCGGATATCATAAAGTAGAAAACGTAACACTTGTTGGTTGTTGGGCTCATGCCAGACGTGGTTTTACCGATGTCTTAAAAGCACTGCCTACAAATAGTATAAAACCAGTCGCTGCGACCGAAGGTCTCCAATTCTGTAATCAACTTTTCACGATTGAGCGAAAGTTAAAGGAATTAGAGCCGGAAGAACGGTATAAACAACGTCTAGAGCAAAGTAAACCAATACTAGACTCTTTTTTGTCATGGCTAAAAGTACAAGAACAACATGTGTTGCCTAAAAGTGGTCTCGGCAAAGCTATTACATACTGTCTAAACCAGTGGGATAAGTTAGTGGCATTTCTAGAGGATGGTCGATTAGAAATCGATAACAATAGAAGCGAAAGGGCTATTAAGCCAGTAGTGCTTGGAAGGAAGGCTTGGCTGTTTAGTAACACACCAAATGGTGCGAGAGCCAGTGCCATCATATACAGTATCGTGGAGACAGCGATCGCAAACGGATTGAATCCATATTACTATCTTCGCTATCTATTTGAGCAGCTTCCCAACTTGGATCTGACAGATCATGATAACCTTGACCAACTACTTCCTTGGTCAACGACACTACCAGTGTCTTGTATTTCATTTAAAAAACTTAACTAAATAATAACCCAGGCCCCATCTAAAACATAGGTGGGGTCTATTTGACGCTTACGTTCTGACAGCTTTTTTCACCTTTGACACTGTATTTTCCATTACATCTCCAGACAATTCTTCTAAGCCTTTCATCGGTAGAGTTCCATACCTTTCTTCCAAATGGGCTACCACAATGCCCACATCTCCGTTAATATTGTTTTTGGAACTCCTCCAAACGCTTCAAAGCTTTCCATCAAAAAGGATATTAGTACACTTTGTGACTTTGACATGGTTAGTCCATAAGACTTGAATCTTGAATTACCTAACACTAGTACCCCGACATTGACGTATATAATTTCCCCCTCTTTTGTTATGTATCTAATGTTCTCTTTCCAATCAAATTGTGCTTGTTCCCCGGGAGGGGTCTCAAAACGAACAACGGTCTTGTTCGCTTGAATTCTTTTTCCATCACTAAAGTATGCCTGGAATTCAGGTTTATCAGATATATAGCGTCGGAAAGATGACTGAGAACATTCTAACCCATGGTTATCTTTTAGATACTCCCATAGAATCCTCTTGTAGTAAAAGGTTTGTATAGATTCCTCTGAAAGTAGCTCAGATATAACGTTATATAAGTCATCTATTTTTGACTTTCTATTACGAGTTTTGCAAGAACTATTCCCATTTAAATATCGATCCACTGTCCTCCTATCTACACCTAATTCCCGCCCTAATCTACTTTTATTTATTTTCATATTTAGGCTCTACATTAGAAGCTTTAACTTTGGTAAATCTTCCAAACAATTAATTTCTATATCTGTACTTATATCTAGATGTACATGCATCCTCTTCACCTCAGTGTAAGTATGCATGTATGACACTAAACTGTACATTCTTATGTAATCATTTCTGTACATTATTAAATTAGCATTTATACTCGGTGTTATAAGTGAAAAATTAGGCTTTAGTTACTTCATTAAAGCGCCTGATTGTTGAAGACTAAAGTTTATATTCACCAAGAAATGCTCTTATCCTAACAAATTTTATTTAGGACTTACATGTATGCCTTCACTCTCTCGCCAATCTGCGTAAAGTATACGCTTTACATTAT
>NZ_CATNHG010000155.1:0-5956 GCF_950097965.1 Bacillus sp. T2.9-1 | reverse complement strand
TTCTTGCGTGAGATAAAGTGGTCGGGAAACCAACTTTATCCTACCATGAAAGGAGGTTTTTTTGTTACCTCGCTATAAGCTCTCCGGAACCCCCGGCATAGCCAGGGGTTTTCGAAACCATCAAAAAAAACAACTCTATCAGAAAAAAATTCTGTAGAGTTGCATGTTTAATTATTTTATATCGATAATATTATTGGTGTTACTTTCCGATAAATTGCTGTGTCCAATAATTACCATTTTCAACATATCCAACACCTATATGTGTAAATTTATCACTTAGAATATTTGCACGATGTCCTTCACTATTCATCCATTCCTTTACTACTTCTTCTGGTGTTTTTTGGCCTTTGGCAATATTTTCTCCTGCCGCTTTATACGTGATGCCAAATTGCTCCATCATGTCAAAGGGACTGCCATAGGTTGAGCTTGTATGGTCAAAATAATTATTTGTACTCATATCTTGTGACTTTGCTTTAGCAACCTTACTTAATTCGCTATCTAAAGTAAGGGCTGGTAAATCATAGTTAGCTCTTTCTTTATTAGTTAATTCTACTACTTCTTTTTCAAAAGCGCTTACCGAAGCAGTTGCATCCTCAACCTTATTATTAGTAGGTTCAGCTACCTTATTATTTTGTGAAGTAGTTGTTTCAGGCTTTGATTGCTCTTGGTTTTTTTTGTCTATTTGTTCTGTATTATCCTTCTTAACTTCCGTTTGTTTGTTTTCAGATTGATATGTTTGTTGTTTTGCAATTGACTCTTTCCATTCACTCCATACTTTATCCAAATCAATTTGATAATTACTAGAAAAATCATTTACTATTTTATTAAGTTGCTCTTCTGAAAGATTATATGATTGATAGATTACTTTTGCCTCTTTTGGTTGAACTGTAGCAGCCTCTGCTTTGCTTGCTAGTGGAGTTGCCATCAATGTTGATGCTGCCGCTACTGAAAAAATTAAATTTTTCTTTTTCATTCTATATTTCCTCCTTAGTTGTCCAAATCGAAAGTTTAATAGATTTTGTTGTTTTCGACTTACTACGAAAATCATAACATAGGTTTTTTGTCATATTTTTGGATAAAAAAGCCAATTAGTTGTTAGATAACAAAGAATGTATATAGGAAAAAACAGGAAAATGAATAGAATAATAGATACATCAACCAAAATATATCCTTTATTTTATCCATAAATAGAATGGATAAAAAAACCATTAATGGGAATTATATTATAGAAACCTATATTTTGGACAACAAATGATGCTTGACAGACATTTTTTTTCGAATGAAAATAACATTAAAGTCAATGTGTTAACAAAAATGTACAAGTTGTTACAGTGGGAGCTTAAAGAACTATTTGTATTAATGAGTAAAAAAGGATGATTCCTTATTTCTACTTCTGCTATATGCATAAAAAAACGATAAGATTGGAAATATAATTAGGAATAATATCTATAAAGAATGGAGTAATGATATGAATACACCGTATTGCTGCCCCAATTGCAAGACGAATCGAAGTCGCTTTAATATTATTAAGCAAGTTTCTCAATCAGTTAAATTAGATCCACAAACAGGTAATGTTATGGAGGAATATTCATCTGATAACCTATCTCCTTTCCATATGGGTTATTCTGGACCAGAATATCGAATTCAGTGTGCTGCTTGCGGCTTAGTGGAAGACGAAAAAACATTTATTAAGTTTGGAGAAATGAAGGGATAACGAAAAGTAACCTTTCAGTAAAGTGAAACTTGTGTGGGGATTTCCCTTCGTTCCCCACTGTAAGATTAGAGTAGATGAAAATTCAGAATAACGGACAGTTAAACTACCTATCTTACGTTCAAAAGCAAAAGGTAATAGTCCTGTCGCCAATAAAAGTGGTAACAATTGAGTTTACTCAAAAAAGAGGAGTTATGGTAAAAAGTATTTTACTTAAAATGAATACAATAACGGGAGGTCTATTATTATACCTACAGCCTGAATACCACTTTGCTTTCCAAGGGGAGAGTGGTATTCAGGCTGCTCTGTTTTTCCCCTTAATTAGTGGTATTTTCTTTTATTGAAAAAGACACTTTAAAAACTAAGTTGAAAGGAGGAGAAGACACTGAATAAGTATAGTTCTCCTTAAACGAGGATTTATTTATTTGAAAGCGAGCTATTGCCTCAATAGAGGAAAGGGTATAGCCCCCGTCCTGTCGTTCATGCAGAGAGGAGGCATAGTTTCCTCCTCTGCATGAACGAATGTCTGCATCTATAGCCAATAGAACGACTTTTTTAAAATCCATAGATAAACAATATGAGAAGGAGCATTATTTATAGCTATTAAAATAATGGTTCTTCTACTTTAACCTTCCAAGGTTCTAGTGGGGAGCTTCTGATTATTACTAGCTCCTTGTTTATACTTTTTGGTTTCTCGTTCTTTACGTAAATATTCCACTCAATTGGAAGATCAATTTGTAATGCTTGTTCAAACTGTTGGTGGTCAGGCTCTTGTAATCGATTAATTTTTATATTTTCGATTGGTTCTAACGCTGTCCACCATTCCTGTTTCGTTGAAATGTACCGCAAAATGGTAGTATCCTTTTCCTTTAATCCAGCAGTATACGCTTGGGCAACCTCGCTAGGATTCATCTGCTCTAAATACTCTTTTAAATGGCCAGCAGCCTTATACACCATTAATTTATGGGAAAAGTCCATCTTCTCTGTCTTATGTGTGGTACTCCCTAAAAAGTGCACACAGAAATGACCAGGAAAATCGTTATTTAAAGCACCTGCGCCGTGCGGCATCCCATGCATCGATGCAGCAAACAATTGGTCATCTACCATTATAAGAATCGCTCTTCTTCGCCAGCTCCATTTTCCGTCATATATTTCTTTCATTATCTTTGTATCCTTCACACTTAGAGGCTGCACATCAGCATGCTGGCTTCCAGCTCTCCGTTGTACTTTAAACTGCTTCTTTGTCTCTATATCAATAATGGTAAACTTACTGTATCTAGGAATCATTTCATTTATTGTATTCCAATTTAACAGTTGAATATCAAAACTAATAGGAGAGGTTATTTCTTCTTCTGCAGCTCGCACTGAAATCGCAGAAACCAAAAATTGATAACATATAACCATAAATAAAATTTTTCTGTACACAAAGGACCCCCATTCACTTTTATTTGAATAATGAAAGTTTGCCCCTTTTTCTCTACTGTACTCATTCTATTTTACTCATTGCTAACAATTACCAAACTATATTATATGAAAGGATCCTTGCTAAAAAAACCAATATCTTATAATTTATTTAGTGATTCTTCAACCAATTTCCAGTCTATGTTTTCCCCTATAAATACCATATTTAATGGCATTTTCATGTCTTCTTGCATGAATAAAGGCATTCCATATGAGTATTGAAACAAATCTGGATATTTTGCTTGGTGAAATTGAACATATCCTTTTATTCTATAAATCGTATCTGGAAGCTCTCTTAAAAAGGTTTCAAATTCATCTGCAGCAATCATTTTTTTAAACGTATACACAAAAGTACTCAAGTGTAATTTATGGATTGACGTTTTTTGTACGTTATCGTAAACCTGTGTATTCATTTCCAGTAATTTTTCAAATGGAAATTTTGAAAAGGTTGTTAATATAGTAAATGCATGTGGGGAAATGGATTGAAGTTCAAAACTAATTTTTGCTTTTTCTGCTTCCGTCAATTGATCTTCTTTATTAATGATTAATAAACTAGCATGTCTGGCTTGCTCCAAGATTAGCTGTTGAACTGGGGCGTTTAATGTAGCTCGCTCTATCCACTGCTTTCCATTTATTACTGTTATTATCCCTTTAAATCGAAGACGATCTGCGAAAATGGGAGATAGAATTCCATCGATCGTTTCTACTGGATGTGCAGCTCCTGTTGTCTCGAAATATATCACATCTGGTTTTTCTTCCATTAATAATGTTTGAATTTGGGCTTCCACCTCATCTTGTATAGTGCAGCACACACATCCTCCGAGCAACTCTTTTAAAGGAATATCTTCCTCTATTTCATTCGAATCAATCGATACTTTACCTAATTCATTCATTAAGACGGCTACTTTTCGTCCAATTTCCTTTTCTTTTTTTAAAATTTCCTTTAATAACGTAGTTTTTCCACTGCCTAGAAAACCGGATAATACATAGATATCTGTCTGTTTCATCTTTATAACGTCCTTTTACTATTGTCTTTTTACTATTGAAAACAGCCTATGAAAAAGAGGATGACAAATTGTCACCCTATTCTTCGATGTTAAAGCTTATTTTTCCATTTCCTTTTTTAATACTTCTATTGCTTTATTCATTTGTGTATCTGATTTTTGGAGTTTTTCACTAAGTTTATTCATTAATTGCGTAGTTGTCTTGTCAGTAATAACTCCGTCTTCTTTTAATTTTTCTTTCTTTTGGAACTCTTTTGTTGCTTTTTCAGTACTTTCATCAAAATAACCATTGGTATTGTCTATTTCATACCCTAATGCTTTTAGCATTTCTTGTGCTATTTTAACTTCTTCTGAATTACTGCCTTTTTTCAATTTACTTTCAGGATTGATCATTGTAAGGCTTGCATAGCTTGGAAGCTCCACTTTATAGGTTGGCTCAATTCCCTTTTCATGTATCCAGCTGCCATTAGGAGTTAGCCACTTATCAATTGTATACTTAATATTGCTTCCATCTGTAAAGCTCTCTGCACGTTGGACAGTTCCTTTTCCAAACGATTTAACACCAACTAATGGAACGTCTGCAGATTGATTAACAGCACCAGCTAAAATTTCAGAAGCACTTGCACTTCCTCCGTCAATGAGCACAACAAGCGGAATATCCATATTGTTGCTATTTTGAGAGGTAACTTTGTCAACCGTACCATTTTTATGTTCAATTTGATAAATAATTTCTCCGTTTGGAACAAAGAGATCTGCAATTTTTTTCACTTCTTCAAGTATCCCACCAGGATTATGTCTTAAATCGAGGACAATTCCTTCCATACCCTCTTCCTGGTATTTATTTAAGATTTCAACTAATTCTGACGCTGTATGTTCTGAAAAGCTTGTTATTTGTATTTTAGCGATTTTATCTTTTTCCATTTCTCCATAAACTGTCTCAATCGGAATCGTATCTCTTGTGATTGTTATTTTTAATGGATCACTTGCACCTGCACGTTCTATTTCTAAATCTACTTTTGTTCCTTTTTCACCACGTATTAACAGAACTGCTTCAGAAGAACTCATACCTTGTAGAGATTTCCCGTCTACTGTTAGAATTTTATCGTTCGGCTTAATTCCAGCCTTTTCAGCTGGAGAACCTTTAATGGGTGATACGACGACGATGCTATCATCTTGTTCCTGAATTTCAGCACCTATTCCTTCGAAAGAAGAAGAGATACTTTCTTGAAAACTTGCGGCTTCTTCCTCATTCATATAATCAGAATATGGATCATCTAGTGCTGTGAACATTCCATCAATAGCACCATTAACTAAATCCTCCGAAGTTAAATCCTTATAATAATCATCCATTAATGTATCATACGCTGTATACAATTTATTAAATTCATCTCGTTGATTATTTACAGTTACAGCAGGTTCCTCACCAAAAGAAAAAGCAATTGTAGTTATACCTGCTGCTGCAATTACAACAACAAATAAAAGCATGACAAAATAAAACTTTTTTATTTTTATATATCCTTGTCCACTTTCTTGTTCTAATTCCTTTTCATTACTGTTTTTTTCGTTATCCAAATGCCTCACCACTTTCGTTTCCAAGAGAGTTATACACTATGTATAAAAATAGAATACCATTTTTATTTTTATTTAATCAAATCACTAGTGTTGCATTAATTTAATTTCACTATTAAAAATACTCGAAATGTTCACTTTTATTATTTTATGCATAGAAAAAGTCCTTTATAATGGATAAGTCAGGTGGTAACCCGTCCAAATCCACTAA
>NZ_CATNHG010000154.1:0-8010 GCF_950097965.1 Bacillus sp. T2.9-1 | reverse complement strand
GATGCACTTAAACAAACGAATAAGAAAATCAAAAAAATAATTCAAAGTCAACTTGAACAGTGGATCGCTGGCCTTCCTAATTATATCAAGGCTTATTTGCCGATATCACTCTGCGAAAGTTGAGTTATTAATAATTAACTCTACCTTATTTGCAGAAACGTTTGCTATTATTTTTTCGTTTTGTACGATGGAGAAAGGTGAATATTTTTCTGTCCAAAATCCTTTTTCGTACCAATCTTCAAAACTTATACCAAAGGTATTAGTAGCCAGTTCATTAAAACTGCCCCTTAATTTCTTATTATGCTCAAAGTTTCTTATTAACTCCATCCTATTATCCTCACTATTAGTATTTTCACCTTAAATTAACTGGGGACTGAATGTTGGCTGTCATTCTTCTAGATTTTCTCAACCAAACTTCTACCACTAATAAATTTCCAGTCCAACACAACCAGACGGCAATTACATAACCAAGTGTAAAGTTATCAAATGTACAGCCAATGATTGCTGACCATATACGGAATGTCAATGCAGCAAATGTGACCGCATAGCTTCTTATCATCCATTCTTCATGAAGTTTAAGTTTTTTATTTCGAATATATGAGTAGGCCTTGTATGTTGTATAAATCCATGCTAGGTCTAGAAGAAAGAAGCCTAATTTAGCTAATATTCCTCCAAATGCAAATAAAGTTAGGTAAATCCCTATTAATCCACTAATGAATATACAAATGACATAGATTTTACCTACAACACGATGTGTATTTAAGTATTTATTGCGCAGTTCATTTATAAAAAGGAAAGGCCCTACTATTAATGGTACGGCAGCTGTTAAAATATGTATATACAATGCTGAATTCCAAATAATATTTTTAAATTCATACATTACAAAACCTATTTCAATTAAAATAGCATTAGATTGTTCCGGGTCGAGTACGTAGTAACGAATGATAGCATGAATGCTAAGAAATGATGCAAGAAGTACGAGTAGAGCAAACCATATTTTTTTTGTTAAATGTTTGAAATATAATAATCTCCCCCGTTTCTATAGATAATATTTGCTCCGGTAGCGTTAAATACTACTTTTTTTCCTGAAGTAGTCCCTGTGGTGTGAAATGAAATCATTATTACCTAACATAGACCTTATTTTACTATTTTGTAACACTAATAAAAGTGAAAAATTGTTTTTAATTTTGCACCTTTTTTACAGCTCTATTCCAAGCGTTAATAATGGGGTAAAGTAATCTTTTTATTTCTCACTTTGAACTAGGCCATTTTTTTCTCATAAGAACAGTCCGATCAAAGTCATATTAAGACTTAAACTGCAAATATGATAGTCTTTATGAATAAGAGCCTCTCTTTACTTTCAACACTCATTTCACCCATAGTATATTGAAGGGTATTTTTTTGTAAATCAATGCCGAGATTTGAAAAACCCTAAGTTTTCCGCCTCATATTTAATCAAAGTGAATCAAGCTGCACTAATAATAGTTAATACACTTCTATGATAAATAACACAGTTCTTTTAGTCTATGAAATTTACAAAAAAAATGAAATAATTAGAGGAGAAGAGATTTCCCTACTGCCAAGCCTGTAGTGGACTTACACCACCAAGTTATCGCCCATGCCGGGCACAACAAAAATCCCTTAGCTTTCACTAAGGGAGGACTACTTAATTTGATACTTCTTTTGGTTTAATTGTATCTCTTACTTTTACGAGCAAGGTAGAATTTCTATATAAAGGATAAGTAAGGGCAGTAATCATTAAAACGGAACCTGCGACAATCAAGGTTGCAACAATATTTATTCCCCCTAAATATCCACCAATAAGGGTACCCATTAACAAAAATAGATTAAATATCGAATAGAAAATGGCTGTACCTCTTCCCCTTATTTCCTCAGGAATATGTTGAAGAAAGATCGTACTCGTAGGTACCATCATTAAAGCATTTGTAAGACCAATCACTAAACTCCACAATATTAATGGATATAGGAGCGAATTCGATAGAAAGCTTATTTCCGTGATGAAATATACACATATAATAGAAAAACCTAGTACACCAATCGATACATATAATAAACGATAATGGGCCATTTTATTTAACAGCTTTGACCCTAGGACAGCACCAATCACCGTACCAAATGCGAAGATTCCTTCCATCACACCAAATTCAATTTTTGATACTTCAAACACTTGGAGCATAACGGCCTTATAGTTTGTCATAAACATTCCAAATGCCATCATGACAGGGACTAGAAATAAAATCATAAAGAATAAAATTGGGGTCTTAAGCATCTCCACTATTCCATCAAACAGATTTTTCAGATACGAATTTGAGCTAGGCTGGTTCTTGTTAGAATCTATCTTTAAAATAGATAAGCTAAAGATAAGAACTCCCGAAATAAGATATGTGAATGAATCAATAAAAAATATGTTCTTCGGGGATTGAAAGGCTAATAGAAGCCCAGCGACTACAGGCCCACCTAACTTAATAACAGCTATCGTACTCTGAAATAGTGCAATTCCTTGAGGAATACGATGGTCACCGACAATAGTTGGAATGGAAGACATACGAGCTGGCTCAAAAAAAGCTGTTCCAATTCCTTGTAAAAATACTAGTAATAACAATAATGGGATATTCTCGTAGAAAAATACCATTAAGAATACCATTAAAAATCTATATATATCTGAATATACCATTACCCATCGACTTGAATATTTGTCAATTAAAGGCCCAATAAAGGGTCCAATGATGACCACTGGCAGTAATTGAGCAACAAAAACGAAACTAATCATTAGGGGATTGTCTGTATGGGTTCCGACAAAATAAACAACAGCAGTTAGCGTCATGGCATCACCTAGAAAAGAAACAACTACCGCCAACCAATATCGGATATATATTTTATCTTTAAGTAATTCAAGCATCGGCCTCGCCTCCATATTTCTGAAATTATCTGTTGTATTTACTTTAAACCTGAAATAAAATGATAAAAAGTGAAAACAACAAGTAACATTTGCACCTTTTATGGGAGGGACCAATTTGAGATTAATGGAGTATTTAATTTTGTTAAGAGCTAGACACAAAGCCGTAAAGCCCTACGAAGAAATTAGCATTTCTATTAGTGAAATTGCAGAAACTTTCTGTAGCTCTATTAGAAACACAAACTATTTGCTTAAGAAATTGAGTGAAGAACAAAGAATTACATGGAAGCCTGGGAGAGGAAGAGGAAACCTCTCAACCTTGGTTTACCACTCCTCATTTAGCGAAACAGTGGAGGAGTACATATTCCAGATGTCAGCCGAAAATAGGGTAGGGGATATCGTTGACCTCGCAAACTCCCCTACCCTCTCTGAAGAAAATCAGAAGTTTTTATTTCAGTCTCTTTATGAAAAACTCGGCCCTAGTATTGAACATTCGCATTTTGGAACTAAGAGCATCCTAAGAATAATACTTCCTCAAGAAGTTCATTCACTAGATCCTTTAGAAACCATTTTTTATTCTGAGGCTCATTTGGTAAATCAGATATTTAACACATTGGTTTCATATAATAGTGAATTAAACCAAACTAATCCATGTATAGCTTATGCTTGGAAAAAGAAACACAATGGAAGAAAGTGGACTTTTTATTTAAGAAAAAGTGTTAGATTTCATAATGGGGAAATGGTCACTGCAAAAGAAGTACAATATACAATGAAACGAATTTTAATAGAAGGAAGTCACTCTGCCATATATCCACTATTAAAAGATATCCGGGAGGTAGTCATTGTTGATGATTTTACCATCGCATTTCATTTAGAGAGGGAAAATTTATTTTTCCCAAGAATTTTATCATCCTTTCACTGTTCTATCATTCATCCATCCCACTCACAAAACCACATTCCAATTGGAACAGGTCCGTTTCTAGTAAAGGAATTCAATAAAAATTTTATATGTCTCCAAGCCTTTGAAGAATACTTTCGTGAAAGAGCTCTAATTGACCAACTTGATATATGGATGAATAAAAGAGGGCATGCATACCCAAATCAATTTACTGCCTTGAATGCTACGGAAAAAGACTCAAACCCAGTTATATTAGATTATCAGTTGTTAGGTAGTAGATTTTTGGCCTTTAATCAAAATAAAGAAGGTTATCAGCACAACCTATATTTTAAATTAGCTATTCAAGAAATCATGAATCCAGTTGAAATGATAAAGGGACTTGGAGGAAATAGAAGTTTAGCTGCCACTAGTTTTTTGCCCGATGTAAGTAGACTCTACAAAATAAATAAATCGTCTATTGCTAAAGCAAAGGAGTACTTACTAAGAAGTGGTTATAACGGGGAAACTATTTATCTATATTATTTTAATCTAAATGAAGGATATGAAAGTGCCGAATGGTTACAAAAACAAGGGAGGAAGATTGGTCTGTCCCTTAATCTCCATCCTATTAATTACGATACGGATGAGTCTATTTTAAATGGGGACATCCTCCTATTATCAGTCATACTTGATCAGGATGTTGAATTAAGCTTATTAACCATTTACAAAAGTGAAAACTCTTTTTTTAGAAAATTCCTAGATAAGGATACTCAAAAAAATATAGATTTGGAACTAGAGGTATTTCAAAGGGTGGAAACTTCAGAGGGAAGAATGGTTCACTTACAGAGAATTGAAGATATGTTAAAAGAAAATGTTCTCGTTCATTTCCTTTATCACGCAACGAATAAGTTGAGCTATCAACCATTTCTAAAAGGGCTTGAAATTAACTCCTTAGGCCTACCAGATTATCATCATCTATGGATCGATCCAGAGGATGAGTTGGTGCATGTGAGTAAACTTTAGGCAAAGAATGGGACAATATCGGACTATGTATGGATATTCATTTCAATTTGTCCCTTTTTCTAGGGTGCGTTCCATTATTCTGACGTCAAAAAGATAATTCTTATAAAAGAGGGTATCATTCCTAACGTTTGATACCCTCAAATCTGTAATTCCTATAAATGAAGGTGCCATCTTGCTCTCCTTGCACCATCAAATCTGCTATTCCTTAAAATGAAGGTGCCATCTCGCTCTCCTGACACCATCAAATCTGCTATTTCCTAAAATGAAGGTGCCATCTCTCTTTCCTGATACCATCAAATTCGCAATTCCTTAAAATGAAGGTGCCATCTTGCTCTCCTGACACCACCAAATTCGCAATTCCTAAAAATGACGGTGGCATCTTTCTCTCCTGACACCACCGAATTTGCAATCCCTAAAAATGACGGTGTCACCTCGCTCTCCTGACACCACCAAAACTACAATTCTCAACGCTGTGTTAGTGTTAAATGTTGATTTATTACTATTAAATTAGGATTCCATAAAATGACAGCCTAATTGTTATTGCTTTTATTCAACTAACGCTCCCCGTTTTACTTTAATAAGGCGGAGTTCCTAATTGATGTATAGCATCTAATTGAATCACGTTTTGTAGTTATTCAACCTTAGTTACGATAATTTGAGAAGTCATTAAATTTAGCCTTTCTTTCAGTTCATCCGTAATGGTGAATGTAATAGTTGAACCAGCATTTAGGTTATTAAATTTATAATGCATCCCAGTTATAATGGTTCCATCAGTTCCATAAGTTTCATAAGTTTCATAAGTTTCATAAGTTTCATAAGTTTCATAAGTTTCATAAGTTTCATTTGGAGTTTGGCTAAAATCTGAGATATGATCATAATAATCACCACTGATTTTACCATTTAAAAACACATTATTAGGTAAAATCTGATAGGGTGGTTGCATTTGTACAATGGATATTTCAATAATATTATTTTTTGTGTTTACAACTCCATTATCCGAAACTACTATCCCATTAACATTCAATTCATATTCCCATAAATCTCTAGAGAGTTCATTTTCCTGTTCATCTCTAAAATCTATTATTATGTCGTTAAGTAATTGTTTGTAATAATCCGCTTCTTCCTTTGTGTATTTTAAATCTAACTCAATATTTTCTAATGAGTTTTGTAAATCTTCTTTTTCTTTTTGTAGTTCACTAATTTGTGTGTCTTTTTCACTTATTAATCGATTTGTTTCCTCTCGATCAATATTCTTTGCTTCATCACTACTAGCAGGTTGGTTGCAGCTAGTTAGTAGTATGGTTGTAAGTAATACTGTCAGTAACCAAGTGATTTTTTTCATCGTATTCCCCCTTTTATCTTTCACGTATTGTCAAAACTTTTATATTAAATAGGCTATAAAATACCTTGATAGAGGGCTTTTTGAGCAAAAAAATTGCCACCCCCTGAATTCTAAGGATAATTGAGGTTACCACACACCCAACAACCTAGAATAGGAAGTGACAAATTGTACCCTCAAATTATAACCTATTTACTTACTTTTATTAAGTACCAAGATCAGGTTATTCGAACATTATTAACTCTTTTGATTGGGAAAAGTATGTTTGATAAACCTGTAGAAAAACCTGTAAATAAGCCTTATCGAAAACTACAGGTAGACGACCTCCCAATCATCGAAACCCTACAAAAGTTTGATTATAAACTTCTTTTGAATGAGTATCAGGAGAAAAATGGGAAACCCCTTAAACCTGTTCGAAGACACTCAAATTCAAAAACAACTGTTCCTTCCAGCATAAAATGTCCAAAGTGTGGTGCTCCATCTGATTTTCTTTATGCAAATAACGGAGACAAGGGACAGTATCAATGCAAGGTGTGTACATGTTTGTTTAACCAAAAAAATCATTATTCAAAAGAGGCAATTTTAAAATGTCCTCACTGTGCTAAAACGCTTGAAAAGGTCAAAGAGAGAAAAGATTTCGATGTATTCAAGTGTAAAAACAACGACTGTTCTTATTACCAAAAGAAACAAAATGGACTATCTTCAAAAGAGAAAAAACAGTTTAAAAAGGATCCACAGGCATTTAAAATGCGTTATATTTTCCGTCAGTTTCGTATCGATTACCAACCCTTATCGAAGCGTTCACCTCAGAAACCAAAGTTAGATTTATCAAGACTATATGTGTCGCCACATACATTGGGACTGATTTTGACCTACCATGTGAACTATGGGTTGTCAGCCCGTAAAACAGCTGCACTCATGAAGGATGTACATGGTGTATCCATCTCCCACCAAAGCATTTTGAATTACGAAAATAGCGTAGCACTGATGCTTAAACCTTATGTGGACCATTATCCTTATGAGCTTTCTGATCAATTCTGTGGAGACGAGACCTACATTCGAGTGAAAGGTCGCTGGCATTATTTATTCTTCTTTTTTGATGCCGTAAAAAAGATTATTCTGTCTTATCCTGTTTCTCCTAATCGAGATACTCAGTCAGCCATTCTGGCTATCGATGAGGTTCTTCTAAAGATGAAGGAAATCCCTAAAAACCTCACGTTTATTGTAGATGGCAATCCGATTTACCTATTAGCCCAACATTTCTTTGCCCAACATGATATTTCGTTTGATGTGAAGCAAGTCATTGGATTAACCAACGAAGATCCAGTATCAACAGAATACCGACCACTCAAGCAAATTATTGAACGACTCAATCGAACGTTTAAAGGAAATTATCGCTCGACTCATGGGTTTGGATCTGATCATGGATCTGTTTCTTTCGTCACTTTGTTTGTCGCATACTTTAACTTTCTACGGCCTCATTCAGCCTTAGAAGGAAAAGTACCTGTGATTCATCCAGAGTTACTTCAGCTTCCCAATATGCCAGCAAGATGGACTAAGCTAATTGGATTAGCTCAAGATTGGATTATAGAACAAACAACCTAGCTTTTGTTTAGCTGAGCCCTGAACCAGCAATCGGCGGAGCGAACTCTTGACAAACCGAACTTGCCAATGGTTTAAAATGGAAAAAATCAAGGGCTTATTTGGCATGCCTTCTTTTGTCCCCTTCGCCCTTGATAACCTGAATTCAAACCATTGGTGTGTTTGTCAAGAGCGATTGCGAGCCTCTCCACTTCAAAAAGGAAAGAAGAAAAAGACTTCAGGTTACTTTTTCATAGAAGTTTTGACACTACC
>NZ_CATNHG010000153.1:0-6507 GCF_950097965.1 Bacillus sp. T2.9-1 | reverse complement strand
CTTTTTCAGATAGTGGGGGGCTAGCCCCCCACTATCTGAACTAACATCTATAGAATTATCAAAGAACAATATTTTAATTGGAAATTACCTCGAAAGAGGACTATAAACTTACTATACGAGGAGATAGAGTTATGCGGTTAACTAATTATTCTGATTACTCTTTGAGAGTATTAATCTATTTGGCAACACAAGAAACGTCCAAACTTACAAATATAAAAGAAATATCCGAAGTTTATCAGATATCAAAAAATCACTTAATGAAGATTATTTTCAATCTCGGAAAACTAGGATATATCGAAACAATTAGAGGCAGAAGCGGTGGCTTTCGCTTAGCAAAGGATCCAGCTGACATCAATATAGGAGAACTTATTCGCAAAACGGAAGAGAATTTTTATTTGGTTGAATGCTTTGAGGATAAAAATGCATGTGTGATTACGCCGGTATGTTCGTTAAAACATGTCCTGAACAATGCATTAGAACAATTTTTCAAAGTATTGGACCAATACACACTTGCAGATATAGCGGAAAATCAGGTGATGCTAAAAGACTATTTTGCCATGAAACAAAAAACAAGTTCAGATGAAGATTGAATTTGTGTGTTATTCTGCTGAGTATTCTATCGTTTCTATTTATCAAGTCAATTAATATCCAAATAGAAAACGCAAAGAAACTGGAATGGTAAATCAGCTTCTTTGCGTTTTTTATATTTCTTTACTTATTCTTCTGTTTCATTCTCTGCTGGTGTTTCAGTTTCCCTATCTTCTGTTTGATCATCATTTTGGTCAGAACAGCCAACTAACATTCCTGTGAAAAGTAAAGCGGTCATCATTCCAAATGTTAACTTTTTAAAATTCAAAAGAATCACCTCAACAAAGTAATTTTTCGTACTACCCTAGTCTATAAAAGTATTATTAACCTACTATTAACTCAGTGCTAAATCATGTAATTATTTGCAGTGCTATTTACCTAAGGAATGTATTTTTTCTATTAGATGGGAATTTATTTCAACATCTACTCATAATAGAAACTGGATATTTTATCGCAGAAGCATTAGTATATGAAGAAGACAGAATGAAGAAAGATAATAGTAAATTTTTAATAGAAGATAATAGGAGTTATTATAGATGAAAGATAAACAGCAAAATACGGTGGCAAAGTTGAAGGTAGGACAAACCTTTCCATTAACAATCAAGCGATTAGGCATAAATGGCGAAGGAGTCGGCTATTTTAAAAGACAGGTTGTATTTGTGCCAGGTGCTCTTCCAGGAGAAGAAGTAGTAGTGGAGGCAACAAAGGTTCAGCCTAAGTTTTCGGAAGGAAAGGTAAAGAAGATAAGAAAATCTTCCCCCTTTCGCGTACAGGCACCATGTCCCATTTACGAGCAATGCGGTGGATGCCAGCTTCAACATTTAGCCTATGACCAGCAGCTACAGGAAAAAAGGGATATCGTTATCCAATCATTAGAACGTCATACAAAGCTGAAAATCGATAAATTAGATATTCGCCCAACCATCGGAATGGAAGATCCATGGAACTATCGCAATAAGAGCCAATTCCAAGTGGGACAGCAAAAAAATGGCGCAATCATTGCAGGTCTATACGGACTTGATTCCCATCGTCTAATTCCAATTCAGAATTGCATGGTACAACATCCGTTAACGAACAAAGTATCAGAAGAAGTTCGCAAAATCTTAGAAGAATTCCAAATCCCAATCTATGATGAACGAAAACAAAAAGGGATCGTCCGCACGATTGTAACTAGAGCAGGATTTAATTCAGGAGAAGTTCAAGTCGTACTTATCACGACACAAAAAGAAATGCCAAGAAAAAAACTAGTAATGGCTGAAATCCAAAAAAGATTACCAGAAGTGAAATCATTGGTACAAAACATAAACGGTAACAAAACGTCCCTTATTTTTGGCGAAAAAACAATCCACTTAAGTGGGGAAGAAGTCATTCAAGAAACATTAGGAGATTTAAATTTCGAACTTTCAGCACGTGCCTTTTTCCAATTGAATCCTGTGCAAACAGTAAAGCTTTACGATGAAGTGAAAAAAGCAGCTGCCTTAACTGGCCAAGAAAAAATTGCCGATGCCTATTGTGGGGTTGGAACAATTGGTTTATGGCTAGCAGATGGCGCAAGCGAAGTCCGAGGGATGGATACGATCGAAGCTGCGATTACAGATGCACAAAAAAATGCAGATAAACACGGTATCGAAAACGCAACCTATGTAACAGGAACAGCAGAACACTGGCTGCCGAAGTGGGTAGAAGAAGGGTGGCGTCCTGATGTGGTTGTAGTCGATCCACCGAGAACAGGCTGTGATCGTAAGTTATTAGATGCGATTAAAAAGGTTAAACCGAAGAAGTTTGTGTATGTTTCTTGTAACCCATCTACTTTGGCGAAGGATATTGATTATTTATCCAAGGATTATAAGGTAGAGTATTTGCAGCCGGTGGATATGTTTCCGCATACGGCGCACGTCGAGTGCGTGGCGTTGATAGAGTTAAAATAGTTTAGTATCAATAGGTTTATCGATTTTCAACAGTATATGAAGTGTATTTTATGTTCCCTCGGACTAATGGTTCGGGGGATTTTTTGACCCCCGGGGTCTTACTTTTACGCATAACTAGCTATTAGTTAAAGATATATCTTTTGTGTGAGTTTTTTGTCAGATTTTGATGATATCAAAGTCAATAAGTTAGGATGTTTGATATAATAATGGCAAGTTTATGGATCGGATAATATGCATCAATAACAAATGAATGGCAGGCGATGTTATGATTAAAAAGAAATTAATAAGATTAGTTAGGAATGGAAAACAATTGTTAAGAATGAAAGTAAAGGAAACCCCGTTACGCTATAATTCAAATAAAGGTGAAGTTGATATATTGATAGATTCTGCAGCTAAAACTAAAAGTTTTGATGTAGCTTGTTTACAAACCGAAAAAGAGAGGATCTATTGTGAAAATCCTGTAAATTCAGCATCATGGCATGGTTATTATGATGAACGAGAAAATCCAATCAAGCTTCCGATTATTAATTTTAAGCATAATCACGATAAGATTTTTAGCTCTAGACATAGGGGGATTGTTCAACAAGAGAATATTTTTCTATTTCCTATCTGTAGTGTTTATATACCTTCTCAATTTGATACTTCTGACTTAACAGAGGTTCAGGAAAGAGAGGAAGACTTTATTATTGAAATGGATGATAGGAGCAATGTACGAGCTGATTTTTTTATATTACCTAAAGGGGTAACAGTTGATGACTTTGTATCAAATATAAGCCTTTCGGTTATCTATTTTATATGTGACATAACAATTTTTAATAAAAGTCTTCGAGGAGAATTTAGACCACTTCCTGTAAAGAGGAATGAGGATATAGAGTTCCTAAGTATGCAAGTTGGGGAATGGGATATGCTTGTTCGTATAATGTATACAGAAGAAACCTATGAGCCTGATCTCTGTGGTAAATATAGTTTGCTATTTCATGATCCAAATGAAACGATAGATATGTTATTAGATAGGACAATCGGTTTTCCAAATGAAGGTGGATCTGTTGAATATGTTTCTATGAAGGATCGGTATTCAAGTGAAATAAATAAATTTAAAATGTAGTAAAGTACCATGCATTTGTTGGTGATTATTGGAAAGTTATAATTGATATGGAGGGAGAAAAACTATGGATGAAAAATTATCGTTACAGTCTTTGGATATTACGTCAGAAAAGATCGAGCAGTTAAAAAGGATAATTCCTGAAGTGTTTTCAGAAGGGAAAATAAACCTCGAAAAGTTTAGACAAGCCCTAGGCGAACAAGTTGAAACTGATCAAGAGCGATATGGTATATCTTGGGCAGGAAAGAATGAATCTATAAAAAATATTCAAACACAAAGCACAGGAACGTTACGCCCGAATCTTGAAGAATCTATTAACTTCGATGATACGGAAAACATGATTATTGAAGGAGATAATCTAGAAGTATTAAAGCTTCTTCAAAGAAGTTATTATGGTAAAGTTAAAATGATTTACATAGATCCCCCGTATAATACAGGTAATGAATTTATATATCCTGATAATTATAGGGAAGGTTTGGATGAATATTTAAAGTTTACGGGCCAGGTAGATGAAAAGGGTAATAAGCAGTCTACTAATTCTGAAACTAGTGGTAGATATCATTCTAAGTGGTTAACTATGATGTATCCCCGTTTATTTTTGGCTAGAAATTTATTGAAGGAAGATGGATTAATTTTTATTTCCATTGATGACAATGAAGTTCATAACCTTCGTTTGTTAATGAATGAGATTTTTGGAGAAGAGAATTTTATTTCAAATATTATATGGGAAAAAAGGTATGGAAGAAGTAATGATGCTAAATTGATGTCCTCTGTTTCTGAGCATCTACTTTTATATAGGAAATCAGAAAAATTATCAGTTTTAAGAGAACCAAGAAACGAAAGCAATAATAAAGATTATTCTAATCCTGATAATGACCCGAGGGGACCATGGACTAGTGTATCATTTGTCAGTCAAAGGACTAAAGACGAAAGGCCAAATCTTGCATATACAATAACAAAACCATATACGGGTAAAGAATTTAAGCATCCCACTAACTCTTGGAAATACAATAAAGAAAAGTATGAAGACATGCTTTCAGACAATAGATTTTATTGGGGTAAAAATAGGGATCAAGATTTTCCGAGAATAAAAAGGTTTTTATCTGAACTTCCGGAGGGTATGGTACCAGTTAATTTATGGAAGCACTCTGAGACTGGTACAACTGACCAAGGAACAAAAGAAGTAATCGAACTTATTGGTAAAAATATCTTCACTTATCCCAAACCTATATCGTTTATTCAAAGAATGTTGAAACTTGGAAGTAAAGGTAACGACATCATACTTGATTTTTTTGCAGGTTCAGGAACAACTGCCCAAGCAGTAATGGAACTAAATAAAGAAGATCGAAGCAACAGAAAATACATTTGTGTTCAGTTACCAGAGAAATGTGATGAAAAGAGTGAAGCATTTAAGGCAGGTTATAAGACAATTGCAGATATCACAAAAGAACGTGTTCGTAGAGTAATTAATAAGCTTCAGCAAAAGGAGCAAGAGGGATTACAGTTTGATAATGAACTACAACTCGATTTAGGGTTTAAAGTGTTCAGATTAGATTCTAGTAATTTTAAAGTTTGGGATGGTTCAAAAGTGGCAACTCAACCAGACCAGATTGAAGAACAGTTAGATTTATTCGTGGAAAATGTTAAAGATGGACGTACTGAATTAGATATTTTATACGAAATTATGTTGAAATCAGGATTTAGTCTTACGACACATGTAGAAGATATTGAGCTCGAAGGAGTAAAAGTGTATTCTGTTGCGGAAAAATCATTATTTGTTTGTTTAATTGATAAAATGAATAAAAAACTTATTCAAGCGATGGTGGAACAAGAGCCCGAACAGGTAATTTGTTTAGATATGGCGTTTCATGAACAAGATGAATTAAAAACAAATACAGTCCTTGAAATGAAGTCAAGAAATATTAAGTTTAGAACGGTCTAAGGGGGCATAAAATTGAAAATTCAATTTGAAGCTAATCAGGACTATCAATTGGATGCAATAAAGTCCATTATAGAGGTTTTTGATGGACAGCCATTGGCCAAGGGGCAATATGAAGTTGATTTAACAGGAATGGTAGGTGGATTTTTATCAGAGTTGGGAACTGGTAACCAACTGTTACTAGAAGATTCGCAGTTGCTGAAAAATGTTCAAGCAATTCAAGAAGAAAATAAAATATCCCCTATCGATAAACTTCAAGGAATGCATTTTTCAATTGATATGGAGACTGGAACAGGAAAAACGTATGTTTATTTACGAACCATTCATGAGCTCCATCAAAAGTATGGATTTACTAAATTTATTATCGTTGTTCCCAGTGTCGCTATTCGTGAAGGGGTTCTAAAAAACTTAGAAATTACACAAGATCATTTCCAAACAATATACGGAAAGAAACCTTTTGACTATTGGGTTTACGATTCTAGTCGGGTTTCCTTGTTACGTCAGTTTGCTAGTTCCAAGGAATTACAAATTATGGTGATTAATATTGATGCTTTTAATAAAAAAGACAATAATATCATTCATAAGGAGAACGATAAACTTTCAGGAAGGAAACCGATTGAATTTATTCAGACTACAAATCCTATTCTAATTATTGATGAACCACAAAACATGGAAAGCAAACAGGCACAGGATGCTATTCAATCATTGAATCCTCTGTGTACATTACGATATTCAGCTACTCACAGAAAACTGTACAACCGACTATATCGTTTAGGACCAGTTCAAGCTTACGATATGAAGTTGGTAAAGAAAATAGAAGTCGACCTGAAATATTCATAGCACTTTAAAAGATGCACGTTTTTCTAAAATGCAGGTGAGAGTTTTCTATCTTTTTATAAGATTGAACATTTTCTAACCTTTAAAATCTAATTAATTTATTTCCCATTGGA
>NZ_CATNHG010000152.1:0-110413 GCF_950097965.1 Bacillus sp. T2.9-1 | reverse complement strand
TCTCTTACTACCGCCCATTTAATCTCTTTTGTATATACAGTTTTTTTGCCCACGCAAAAACACCTCCGAATAATGTCACAATACTTATCTCAAGTATTGCCATTTTGGAGGTGTTTTATATTGTCTCACTATTTTAGGTTAGTCCAGAAGGAGTCTCTTAATTGAGGCTCTTCTTTTTCGTATTGGTGCGGATGATTGAACAAGGTGTTGGGTTTAACAGATAGCTACACAACGATTAATAAAACTGTGATTTCATTAACTAAAAGAGGGTTAATATGGAAGAAGACATTTGTTCACTATCCAGCTGGTTCAACAGGATTGTAATGTTATTGTAACTTTTGTAATAATTAATGAAAAGATTATAATTTCCATTCCTTCTCTAACATAAATACAGACTTATTTAGCCGTTTTAATACGAGATGGTAGGTTAGTATTAAATGATATTAAAAATGAAATCTCAGTGAGTTTATGATGCTTAGAAGAGATGTGAACAATAATAATAGGGATTTATTTTATATACAAAATAACATTTTTTTAATATTACCTTAACAAAGTTTTGTGTGAAATTTTGTAAAATTATATAGAACACAATAAATTGTAAAGTAGGGGTAACTTTTGAAAGAAACTATTTATGACTTTGATGATTTATTAGAAATGTTAGATTCCTTACTGAGAGAGCCAACTCAGTTTTGGAATAACTTTTATTCTGACCGTGAAAAGGATGTTCCTTTTTTTACAAATTCCCCCGATGAGAATTTAGTTAGTTACTTTGAAAATGGACTATTTAAGCATGGGAAAGTCCTTGAATTAGGTTGTGGGGCAGGTCGAAACGCAATATATTTTGCTGAAAAAGGATTCTGTGTTAATGCTGTAGATTTATCTCAAGAGTCGCTTAAATGGGCAAAGGAAAGGGCAATTGAAAAGAATGTAAACGTAAACTTCATCAATAAAAATATCTTTGAATTAGACATTGAAGAAGCAACCTACGACATCGTTTATGATTCGGGGTGCTTTCACCATATTGCTCCTCACCGAAGAATGAGTTACATAAACTTAGTGAAGAAAGCATTAAAACCAAATGGCTACTTTGCAATCACTTGTTTTTTTCAAGGTGGGGAGTTAGGCGGTGCAGAAATATCGGATTGGGAAGTATATAGACTACGAAGTCTAAAAGGCGGATTAGGATATACTGAGGAAAAATTAAGGTCTATCTTTAGGGATATGAAAGAAATTGAAATAAGAAAAATGGTGGAAGTCCAACAGCCGAATGATATTTTTGGTGTACCCGACTTTTTGACTGCTCTATTTCAAAAATATTAACTTGCCTTTTTCTTATCAACAAGCAAGCTGCGTTTCTGTGATAAGCAGGAACGCTTTTTGTATTGGTGGTAGAGGATGTCAGAGGTTCATATACACGTCCTCAGACGCTCAGAATGGCTCAGTGTGGCAGTTTAAGAGTCTCGCATCCCTTCTCTTTCCCCTTTGGATTAAATTATGCTCGCAGATTGAATCTGAGGGCATTCTGTAAGCCTGCCGTGAGGATGGTGTGTGCAGGTGGATACAGAAACCACGCACATCCACAAGCAAGTATTCGATAAATTTCCGACACGACTCGAATAATGGATATATTTTAGTACAGTAAATTGATAAATCAGATAGTAATAAGTTAATGTTGTTCGAGACGAACAACGAAATGGATTATGAAACGCAAATCAATAAAACTCGCTGCACTCCTTGGTATAACGTGTTCAATTAATAAGACCTTTGTTTAGAGTTCTACGTATTGTTAATAATCCATTTCGGTGCAAATACTTGAAAGTTATTGCACCGTTTTATCGACATTGCTATAATAGGCTTCATAAGGTGCATTAACTTAGTGCAATAAATGAATGATGAATAGTGAGGATATAACATGAAATATGGATATGCAAGGGTATCAACACTAGCACAAGATTTAGAGGTTCAAATTCAAGCATTACAAGCAGAAGTTTGCGAGGTTATATATAAGGAGAAGTTCACAGGTACTAAAACAGATAGACCAGAGTTCAACAAGGTGCTTGAGGTATTACAAGAAGGTGATACTTTGGTGGTAACGAAATTAGACCGTCTTGCCCGAAACACAAAAGAAGGCATTGAAGTAATCGAGAATCTATTCAACAGAGGCATTAAAGTTCATGTCTTAAATGTTGGACTACTGGAGAATACAACAATGGGAAGATTCTTCTTGACCACTCTTCTAGCTGTGGCTGAAATGGAACGTAACTTAATTGTGGAACGAACTCAAGAGGGTAAAGTATTGGCAAAGCAACGTGATGATTTCAAAGAAGGTAGACCAAGAAAACACTCCAAGCAACAAGTTCTACATGCTTTAGAATTGCTTAAGACTCATACATACAAAGAAGTTGAAGCAATGACTGGCATAAAGAAGCGAACACTGATTAACAGAAAGAATGAACTAGAAGCAAAGCATTTATAGGAGACTCCCGAACCAAGGAGTCTCTTTTCTTTTGCATAAGTTATGGGGGCGGTATTTTCCACATTCTCATGGGATTCATGAGTGGGAGATGGGGGAGGCTACTGCATTCACACGTCACGTATTGTTTTACTTCCGATAAAGTATTAAAGTTCAAATTTTTGTAAATATTTGTGATATAATAGTAGATTGCTAAGGCAGATTCACTATGAATTATAGGGTGGCGATAACTTGAATCTTAATCATAAAATCAAAAAAAGAAAAAAGGCTATTGATACAATTAATGAACTTGTTGCCAACGCTTCACATCTGTTATTAATACATTATTCTTGTGAAAGCTTTTATAATGTTCCAAGCGGTTATACACCGAGGGTCACTTCAATAGCAGTAAGGTATTATAATACAGCACAAACAAAATCGTTTGCTATTCATAAGATAGCTGAAATGAAAAAAATAGCATTCGAGGACATTGAACAAAACTATGATGAAATTGAAAGAGAAATGTTAAAAGAGTTTTTTCAGTTTGTTAAGAAGCATAAATCCTATACTTGGATTCACTGGAATATGAGGGATTTTAATTTTGGATTTGAAGCTATTGAAAATAGATATAGGGTTTTAGGCGGAAGACCCGAAACAATAGACGATGATAAAAAGTATGATTTGGCTAGATTACTTATTGATATTTATGGTGTAGGTTATATCGGTCATCCAAGGTTAGAAAAACTAATTGAAAAAAATAAAATCTCAAATAGGGATTTTTTGGATGGGCAATCCGAAGCTGCAGCATTTGCTAATAAAGAATATGTAAAACTGCACATGTCAACTCTAAAGAAAGTTGATGTTTTTCATTCCATTTTAGATAAGGTAGCATCAGGAAATTTAAAAACAAATGCTAAATGGCATGAACCTTATGGATTATCTCCTCAAGGTGTTTATGAAGCCATTAAGGACCACTGGCTTTACGCTGTTGTTATGCTGATTGTAGGGGCAATTGTAGGGGCAGTTGTATCTAACATAATGAGTTGAGTAATATTGGGGGAATAATATGTTTGAAGAATTGTTTTATGACGTTGAGTCTTTAAAGAGATTATTAGTATCCAAAGCTACAGGGGGACAGGAAAATAACAGCGAGTATACGGAACTAAGACAAAAATTATTAAATAATGGATATACAAAAGCGTATTTGCCACATTTTTTAAGAACATGTCGTTCTTTAAACGATTTCTGGAACTATATTAAGGAAAAGTCAACTACTTACCAAGGAAGAAGGGACTATTTGCGTATTGAATTTGAAAAGGTGTTAATGATATTAGAGGACATGACGGAATCTGAGTTCCCTATTGATGAAGTTGTTTCGTTCTCTAAGGAAGATAAGTTAGATTTAGAGTATGTTCAACAAGCATGGCAAAAAGCGTTAGATAGACGTACAAATGACCCAGAGGGTGCTATCACTATAGCTAGAACTCTACTTGAAGCCACCTGTAAGCATATAATGGATGACGCTAATATCGAATATGATGATAAATCGGAATTACCTCAACTATATAAAGGAGTACAAAAAGTGTTAAATTTAGCACCTAGTGAACATACCGAGCAAATTTTCAAAGAAATACTTAGTGGGTGCGTATCTGTAGTCAAAGGGTTGGGTTCTATAAGAAACAAATTAAGTGATGCACACGGAAAAGGTCAAAGAGTTCCTACACCATCGGCTAGACACGCACATTTGGCAGTTAATTTAGCAGGAGCGATGGCTTCTTTCTTAGTATCTTCATGGGAAGAAAAAAGGAAAATAGTGGGATGAAGGAATGTCGGATTAATGAACTGAACATCGATTAATAGAAATAATGAAGTCAAACAGCAAGTTAAAGAGACTCCAAGAGGGGTCTTTTTCTATACGTTGATGATATGGGGGGAGTATTTTCCACAAATTACGGGGTTCGTTGTAAGGGGGATGAGGTAGGTAGCCTCACATCCACATCCCAGAATTCTAAAGATACCGATACCTTAATTATTATTACATTAGATGCTTGAATGATAGACCATGAGTAATTATAATGGAAGAAAGTCAATCGGTCTAAGTTCGAAAAGTGACCGTTATACTATAGGGAAGAAAATAGCGATAGTGTCCCAGTAGCTCAGCCGGATAGAGCATACGCCTTCTAAGCGTACGGTCGGGAGTTCGAATCTCTCCTGGGACGTCAAGGGTTCGGAAAGAGAAAGTTTGAACCATATGAAGATGCTTCAAATCCTTATTTTTAAGGGTTTGAAGCATCTTTTTTTTTTGGAAGAAAAGGAAACAAATAAAAAGATAAAGGTGCTTCTTATTCACAAATTTTACAAAAGGATATATGTGTTTGAAGTAAGTAAATCCAAAGTTAACGGGAAATTTACTATCTTCCATTGATAAACCAACTAATTCTCTGTTACCTCCTCTATTCAAGCCCATTAGTGTATCTTAAATGTAGATACTATTTTGCGGAGGGTTTTTAACGTATTGGGAGTTTTTCTTTGCTTTAGGTAATTGATTAAGCCTATTTTACAAGTGAAATTTAGCAAATGGAGTACGATTTAGGCGAACGACTACTTAAATTTAATTGACTAACTTTCGTAATGTAAGTAAAATATAAAAAAACTTATAAAAAGAAGGTGTATATTGATGAATTCTTATGATTTGAAAATAATTGAATGTTTAATGGCTAATTCAAGAATTAAATGGGCGGATTTGGCAAAGGAAGTTGGGTTGTCGGCGCCAGCAACTGCTGAACGTGTTAACCGATTAATTCAGCAAGGTGTAATTAAGAATTTTAGTGTCTTATTAGACTCTGAAAAAGTAGGGAGCGAATTAACTGCATTTGTTGCAGTATCATTGGAGCATCCGAAAAATAGAGGTCCTTTTTTAGAATTAGTAAATAAATTAGAAGAAGTTCAAGAATGTCATCATATTGCAGGAGAAGATGACTATTTACTTAAAATTAGAAGTAGAAATACAAAGGATTTAGATCGTGTGATTAGTCATGAGATAAAAGGTTTAAAAGGTATCATCAGAACAAAGACAACGATTGTCATGGATACAACAAAAGAAACTTTTCGAATGCCGTTACAAAAACATAAATTTTTAATAGAGGAAGGAGAGTAAGATGCTTATTGAATTTTATATAAAGGGATTACTAATTGGTTTATCAATTGCAGCACCAGTTGGACCAATTGGCGTTTTATGTATCCGAAGAACTTTAGCACATGGAAGAATAGTGGGGTTAGTTTCGGGATTAGGAGCAGCTGCTGCGGATGGAATTTATGGATTAATTGCGGGATTTGGTTTAACTGTCATTACTAATTTATTAATTGGTCATCAATTTTGGATTCAATTAATAGGTGGATTTTTTCTTTGTTATTTGGGAATAAAAACGTTGACTTCTAAGGCTAGTTTTACACAGACAGATACTCAAAAGAAAAATAGGATAAATGCGTTCGTATCAGTTTTATTTTTGACTTTAACAAATCCAATGACCATCCTGTCATTTATTGCCATTTTTGCAGGTTTAGGTATTTCAAACTCAGAAAATACTATCATTTCTTCTGTTATTTTAGTGATGGGGGTGTTCTGTGGTTCTACATTATGGTGGGTAATATTAAGTAGTAGTGTAGGATTATTTAGAAATCGAATTAGTGGCCAATCTTTAACGATTATTAATCGATTATCAGGATTAATCATTATTATTTTTGGTGGTATCACTTTATATGGATTAATGTAATGTATTATATATCTGCATTTCTAGAAGTAGTTAAAAAGTATTCCTCTGTCGTTACAAAAAGGGGGTGACAGAGAAGTAATACGACCAAAGAAAACTCCAAACAATCATAGTTTGATCGTTTGGAGTTATTATTAGTTATGGAAAAAAGGTGTTTTCGTAATATTACTCACATCCTGAAAATACGTCGTATTATGGGGCTTGCTCTTGAGTCGTCTGGCAAGATTTTGAACTTTTTTAACAGCCTCCGACGCTCACCTCTCCAAACCAATCGTTTATTTACTTTCAAATATGCTTTCCCATGAATCGAACTGGAGTCTACATGGATTCAGACTGCTTAGTTTTTTCAAAGTGGAAATAGGTTTATCTCACCATCTTTTTCTTATTCCACTTTCTTTCGTTCAACTGTGGTATGCATTGTTTGAGATGGCATGACTTCTACTTCATTATTATCGAAGTTTAGTTTATTTAGATTCTCTTGTTCTAATTCTCCCTCATTATCTAAGAGAACAATATATTTTCCTGCTTGTAATTCCTTTTCATATGGCTCAAGATCGGTGTCAGAAAAGAATGTCTTTAATCGATCTAAAAAGGATGTTGGCTCTACTTCTTCTATTCCAGTAGCAGTATCTACTTCTGTTTCTTGTTCAATTAATGCCGTTTGTTCGTTTCTTGTAATAACGGAAATATGATTGGGTGAATATCCTTTAGAGAGAAGTTCGTCTATAGCATTTACTGTTTCTTCAGGAGAATCATATATACCTACAACACTTTTTGTCATATACCTATTCCTCCTTTAAACAAATAGTTCTTGCATATTTTTTATATTCCCACTAGTCAGAGGGAATAAACAGTGGATTTTCTGTCTCAACAAAAATTCCTATTTTTGTGAATTAGCAAACTTTTTTCCCATAAAAAATAAAGAAATAGTTGTACCTTATATTAGAATAATGATAGAGAAATATCTCCTGTTAAATCCTCTATTTAATATTTTATTGGTTATCTTTTATCACAAGCAATGTAAGTATAGAGAGATTTCTATTTTAATATTCTGCTCTTTAATTTTCATTAAGACTCATCCTCATTCAAGGACAATCGCACGGGTTACGAAGGTTTGGATGATTTAACTAATACCTAACTAATGGAAGTTACACATTATTTCACCTACAAAGGTATAATTAGGAATAAAATAGCGAATAATGGAAGTAAGAAAAATAATGTTCAGAAAATCACTAGTAACACTTGAAAACGCTTACTGTTATCGTGTATAATAGGCTTAAGTAAAATAATCAAGAGATGAAACAATGTGAATAGATGAACATGACTAACATTATATAGAAGGAGACGTGCACCATGATTCTCAAAGAATTAGGAAGAAGTAGGCTAATTGTTATTAATTATTATAAGAATGGTTTTTTAGAAACATGTAAGGGACAAGTTCAGAAGCTAAATCTAATAGATCAAACCATTGATTTAAAAGATGATAAAGAAAATACGTATCAAATTCGTTTATCATGGATTCATGATATATGTGCGGTATCTTAGTTTGATTACCTAATTAATGCAATCGCTTTCTTTTTTTTGCGGTTGCATTTTTTTGTCTGAAATTAAATTATATGAAACAAAATGAAAAAACAATGTAAGATTTTATTACATATTAGTTTTAAGTAAAGAATTATTTTATTATAATGAACCATATTAAGGATTTTTTTAGAATATTTTCAGCGAAAAAAGAATTTTTTAAATTTTTTAATTCATTAAAAAAGTACATGCATTCTTTATACAACAATATTGTAAACGCTTTCTAAATGCGGTTTCGTTGTTTAAATAATCAAATAATTCTCAAAAATACTGTTGACTCTTGTTTAAATTCAGCGTAAGATAACCTCAACAAATGAAAAACACAAAATGTTACATGCTAATTTAGCATAGCAAATAGACACCATGACTAACTGAATTTGTTTGACATGATTAATAGATTAATTCGATGATGAGGATAAGTAGTTTTCTATTTTGGATTCCAAAGAGAGCCGGTGGTTGGTGTGAACCGGTGAACCAATAGGAAATGAACTCACCTCAGAGTGTTAGCTTGAAAGGTAATCCTAGTAGAGCTAACCGAGTGTTTCCACTCGTTACCAAAAGAGAACGAACCGTTCAATTAAGTGCATACGCTTTTCGAAAGTGTATGAATAAGGGTGGTACCGTGGAAAGGAATGCCTTTTCACCCCTTTGATTACTAAAAAACATTAGTAATCATTGGAGGTGGGAAGGCTTTTTTCATGGAAAGAGCCCTTCTATTGATACTAATTAATTAAGTAATAGGAAAGTAATTTAGGGAGGTTATACAAATGTTACAGGAGACTGCCTTTGAAAAGACAAAGGCCCAAGTGAAACCGTTAACTGGTGCTGATCTCTTATTACAGGCTTTGGAAAAGGAAAATGTTGAATTTATTTTCGGATATCCAGGTGGAGCTGTCTTACCAATATATGATAAGATTTATGACTCTAAAATCTTTCATGTTCTGCCAAGACACGAGCAAGGAGGAATCCATGCAGCTGAAGGGTATGCGAGAATCTCTGGAAAACCAGGAGTTGTAATTGCGACATCTGGTCCTGGAGCAACTAATATTGTAACAGGACTTGCTGATGCAATGATGGATTCTCTTCCGCTGGTTGTATTTACAGGTCAGGTTGCAACAAGTGTAATTGGAACAGATGCCTTTCAAGAAGCCGACATTTTAGGGATTACGACCCCAATAACAAAATATAATTGTCAGGTTCGAAATCTTGAAGATATACCGAGAATCATAAAAGAAGCGTTCTACATTGCAACAAGTGGAAGACCAGGTCCTGTGTTAATTGATTTTCCGAAAGATATTGCGGCTACCATTTCAAGTGTTCCTGATGAAAAGGAAGTAGACCTTCCTGGCTATCAACCAACAACACAACCGAATTATTTGCAGATTCGAAAATTAACAGAAGCTGTAAGTGCAGCAAAAAAACCAGTAATCTTAGCAGGTGCAGGTGTCAATTTTGCAAAAGCTAGTGCTGAATTACTTGAATATGCAGAACAACAACAAATACCAGTCGTCCATACACTTCTTGGATTAGGAGGCTTTCCAGCTGATAACAAGTTATTTGTTGGTATGGGAGGGATGCACGGTTGTTACGCTGCCAATATGGCATTATATGAATCAGACTTATTAATTAATGTTGGGGCAAGATTTGATGATCGTTTAACTGGAAACTTAGCACATTTCGCACCGAATGCTGTTAAAGCACATATTGATATCGACCCAGCAGAGATTGGCAAGATAATTCCAACGAAAATCCCGATTGTAGCAGATGCGAAAGAAGCTTTGAGCATGTTAATTAAGCAGAAAGGTCTACATTCAGAGCATAGAGATTGGTTAGAAAAGATTGAAAATTGGAAAAATGAATATCCTTACTACTATAAGGAGTCTAATCTTCTTAAACCACAGCAAGTATTGGAGCTGCTTTTTGAAAAGACAAAAGGAGAAGCAATTGTAACAACGGACGTTGGACAGCATCAAATGTGGGCTGCACAGTACTATCAATTTAAAGAGTCCAACCGTTGGGTAACTTCTGGGGGATTAGGAACAATGGGGTTCGGGCTACCATCAAGTATTGGTGCACAATTGGCCGATCCAAAAGCGACGGTTCTAGCAATTAGCGGCGATGGAGGCTTTCAAATGTGTAGCCAGGAGCTTGCATTAATTAGGGAATTAAATTTACCAATTAAGATTATTATTTTTAATAATCAGGCGTTAGGAATGGTAAGACAGTGGCAAGAATTTTTCTATGAGTCTCGTTTTTCCCATAGTAAGGAGTCTTTCCAGCCTTCCTTTGTCGCTTTAGCAGAAGCATATGGAATAAAAGGATACCAAATATCATCTGCTAAAGAAGCTGCAAGCATTCTGGACGAAGTGTTAGCGGTAAGAGAACCTGTATTATTAGATTTCCGTATTGATCCAAACGAGAATGTATATCCAATGATAGCACCAGGAAAAGGATTACATGAAATGGTAGGGATGAAGCCATGAAAAAAATAATTAGTTTGACTGTCTTGAATAAGTCAGGTGTATTAAATCGAATCACAAATCTTTTTTCGAAAAGAAACTATAACATTGAAAGTATATCTGTAGGGCATACAGAGCATGAAGGTGTTTCTCGAATTACATGTGTTGTACATGTAGAAAGTGATGGAATTATTGAACAAATAACAAAACAGTTAAATAAGCAGATTGATATATTGAAAGTGGTTGACATCACTGACCAAGCAATTGTTGCAAGAGAGCTAGCTTTAATAAAAGTACTTGCTACACCGCAGACAAGGCATGAATTATACTCAGTAATCGAACCATTTAGGGCTTCTGTAATCGATGTAAGTAAAGAAAGTCTCGTTATCCAAATTACAGGAGAATCAACCAAAATTGAAGCTTTTATTGAACTGCTTAGACCGTATGGAATTAAAGAATTGGCCAGAACTGGCACAACTGCATTCCCACGTGGATCTCAAAAGACAGCAACTCATAAAAGTAACTATTCTATCGTTTAAATCTAATATTAAATAAATCTAAATTTTACAGACGAAAGGGAGAAGAAAAATGGCAAAAATGTATTATAATGGAGACGCAAATTTAGGATACTTTGAGGGGAAAACAGTAGCGGTAATTGGATATGGATCACAAGGGCATGCACATGCTTTAAATATGAAGGATAGTGGAGTAAATGTTATTATCGGATTAAGAAAAGGAAATTCATGGAATAAAGCAGTGGAAGATGGATTTGACGTATTCCCGGTTGGAGAAGCAACAGCTAAGGCTGATATTGTCATGATTTTACTTCCAGATGAGTTGCAAACAAAAGTATACAATGAAGAAATTAAACCAAATTTAACAAATCAAGCTTTAATGTTTGCGCATGGATTTAACATTCATTTTAGTCAAATTGTTCCTCCAAGTGAGAGTGATGTATTATTGGTTGCTCCAAAAGGCCCAGGTCATCTTGTTAGAAGAACATTTGAACAAGAAGCAGGAGTTCCAGCATTATTTGCAATCTATCAAGATGTTACTGGTGAAGCGAGAGAACTTGCTCTTGCATATGCAAAAGCAATTGGAGCATTACGTGCCGGTGCATTAGAAACGACTTTTAAAGAAGAAACAGAAACGGATCTATTTGGTGAACAAGCGGTTCTTTGTGGAGGGTTGACAGCACTAGTAAAAGCAGGCTTTGAAACATTGGTAGAGGCAGGATATCAACCAGAATTAGCATACTTTGAGTGTTTGCATGAGTTGAAATTAATTGTTGACCTAATGTATGAAGATGGAATGGCTGGAATGAGATATTCCATTTCTGATACAGCACAATGGGGTGACTTTGTAACAGGGCCACGTATTGTAACAGAAGATGTGAAGAAAGAAATGAAAGCTGTACTTACAGATATTCAAGAAGGGAAATTTGCTAAAGGCTGGATTTTAGAAAATCAAGCAAATAGACCAGTATTTAATGCGATTAATGACAGAGAAAGTGAGCATTTAATTGAAAAGGTCGGAAAAGAATTGCGTGCAATGATGCCATTTGTTAAAAGCTCTAGGAAGAAAGAAGTGGTGGGTAGTGGCAAAAATTAAGATATTTGATACAACATTAAGAGATGGGGAGCAATCGCCAGGTGTTAATTTAAATTTGGCAGAGAAGTTGGTAATTGCTGAACAGTTAGAAAAGTTGAATGTAGATATCATAGAGGCAGGCTTTCCTGCTGCCTCTAAAGGTGATTTTCAATCTGTTCAACAAATTGCGCGAACGATAAAAAATAGTTCTGTTACTGGTCTAGCAAGGGCAGTAACATCGGATATAGATACTGCTTGGGAAGCTTTAAAAGATGGGGCAGAACCAAGAATCCATGTTTTTCTAGCAACAAGCCCCATTCATAGACAATATAAGTTGAAACTATCGAAAGAACAAGTTGTGGAGCGAGCGGTTTCAGCTGTTGCATATGCTGCTAAAAGATTTCCTGTCATACAATGGAGTGCAGAGGATGCTTGTCGCACGGAACTTCCATTTCTAGCAGAAATAATCGAAGAAGTAATTCAAGCTGGAGCACAAATAATAAATATACCAGACACTGTAGGGTATATTACGCCAAATGAATACGGAGAAGTTTTTCAATATTTAAAAAATAATGTTCCATCCATTGATAAAGTTTCTTTATCAACCCATTGTCACGATGATTTAGGGATGGCCACAGCTAACTCACTGGCAGCCATTGAAAATGGAGCAACACAAGTAGAATGCACTATTAATGGCATAGGTGAAAGAGCAGGCAATGCTTCGATGGAAGAAATTGTGGTAGCGCTTCATATCAGAAATGATCATTATCAGGAAAGAACAAGAATTAATCTGAAAGAGATTAGTAGATCAAGTAGCTTAGTTAGTGAATTAACAGGAATGGTAGTACCAGGGAATAAAGCAATTGTTGGTCGCAATGCATATGCGCATGAATCTGGTATTCATCAGGATGGGGTTCTTAAGGAGAAAACTACCTATGAAATTATTTCTCCAGAACTTGTTGGCTATGTGAACAATAACAATATGGTGTTAGGAAAGCATTCAGGCAGCCATGCATTTAAAACAAAGCTGCAAGAACTAGAGCTTCAGGTAAAGGAAGAGGATGTAAAGAATCTCTTTATTGCCTTTAAGGATTTGGCAGACCATAAAAAAGAAATCTCTGATGAAGACATTATTGCTATTGTGTTAGAGAACAAGCTTGCTAAGGAAGAGAAGTATTATGAATTAGTTGAGGTTAAGGTTCAACATAAAAATGATAATGAAGCAGATGCGGTCGTTAAGCTTTCTGGGCCGAAAAATGAATTAATCATTCAACATGGCACAGGATCAGGAAGTGTAGAAGCGCTGTATAACACACTTGAAATGTCTATTTCTGGTCAAGTAACGCTAAATGATTATCGAATACAATCATTAGGTGCAGGTAGAGATGCCTTAGCTCAAGTATTTGTAAGAGTGCAATATGACCAAAAAGAAAGTACAGGTAGAGGATTGGATCAAGATGTTTTAATAGCATCCGCTAAAGCATATATAAATGCTATTAATAGAGCTATTCTTGCAAAAGAACAATTTTTGGAAAAAGTGTAGGCTTTAAGGTCTGAAAACCAAGCCTTTGATATAGGGGAGCGAATGAAGATGAACAAAAGAATCGCTGTATTGCCAGGTGATGGAATTGGACCTGAAATAGTTGCTGGGGCAGTCAGAATTTTGCAAACAATTGAAACTTTATATGGCCATCAGTTCGAATTAACTTATGCAGATATAGGTGGATGTGCGACAGATAAAACAGGGACTCCATTACCTAATGAAACAATTACGATATGCAAAAATAGTGATGCCATTTTATTAGGGGCAGTTGGTGGTCCGAAATGGGATTCTCTTCCTGTTGAAAAACGTCCGGAGCAAGGACTATTAAAAATCAGAAAAGCATTGAACTTGTTTGCGAACCTGAGGCCGACAACCTGTTACGAAAGTTTAGCTGACTCGTCCCCTCTAAAGAAAGATATTATTGAAGGTGTGGACTTGATTGTTGTGCGTGAGTTAACAGGAGGCATCTATTTTGGGACACCAAGCGAACGTAGAGAAATAGGTGGGAAGCCAGGTGCTGTAGATACACTGCAATATAAAAATGAAGAGATAGAGCGTGTCATCGAGAAAGCATTTGAAGTCGCAAAAACAAGATCAAAAAAGATTACTTCTGTTGATAAGGCAAATGTTTTGGAGACTAGTAGAGTATGGAGAGAGATTGCAAATCAAGTAGCAGAGAAATATCCGGATGTTTTGCTTGAGCATATGCTTGTAGATAATGCAGCAATGCAGCTTATTAGAAATCCAAAGCAATTTGATGTCATCGTTACGGAAAATATGTTCGGCGATATTTTGAGTGATGAAGCATCTGTCTTAACAGGTTCATTAGGGATGCTTGCTTCAAGCAGTTTATCAGAAGAGGGGCCATATTTATATGAACCGATCCATGGCTCTGCACCAGATATTGCAGGAGAAAATATTGCCAATCCATTAGCGACGATATTATCGACAAGCATGATGCTACGATTATCATTTCAGCTAGATAAAGAAGCAACAGTAATAGAAGAGGCTGTAAATAATGTCTTGAATAAAGGATATAGAACAAGGGATATTCTTTCACCAAATTGTAAAATTGTTTCTACAAATGAAATGGTAGAAGCTGTTAACAAAGAAATTTTCGAGTTAGTAGCATCGACACATGCTATATAAAAAAGAGAAGATAGAGCGGCAGTAATTGGGATATAGGGGACTAATAATAGAAAGAAACATGTTTATGGGCTTGTCAAAAGAATAATTTGACAGCCCTTTAATCTACAAAAAGGAAATAAAAGAAATGGATTGGAGGGCAAAGTAATGGGGAAATCCATTATCGATAAAATTTGGGAAAAACATATAGTGCATAGAGAAGAAGGGAAGCCAGATTTATTGTATATTGATCTGCATCTTGTTCATGAAGTTACTTCTCCACAAGCATTTTCTGGATTAAGAATGAAAAATCGGAAAGTAAGAAGACCAGATCGTACATTTGCAACGATGGACCATAATGTTCCAACACTTAACCGTTATAAAATAGATGATGAAATCGCGTTAAACCAGATGACTACTCTCGAAAAAAACTGCTTAGAATTTAATATTCCTTTAGCAGGGCTAGATAGTCCTGAACAAGGGATTGTCCACGTAATAGGCCCAGAGCTTGGATTGACACAGCCAGGAAAAACAATCGTTTGTGGAGATAGTCATACATCGACCCATGGAGCTTTTGGAGCCCTTGCTTTTGGAATAGGCACAAGTGAAGTAGAGCATGTCCTTGCTACACAAACTTTATGGCAAACTAGACCAAAAACATTAAAAATAGAGGTCAACGGTAAGCTTGCTTATGGTGTCAATGCGAAAGATGTTATTCTTTATATACTTTCTAAATATGGAGTTAACTTTGGTACTGGCCATGTTATTGAATATACAGGGGATGTAATTCGTAATCTTTCAATGGAAGAAAGATTGACTATTTGTAATATGTCCATTGAAGGCGGAGCCCGTGCAGGGTTAATATGTCCAGATGAAACGACCTTCTCCTATTTAAAAGGAAGAAAACACGCACCAGAAAACTGGGATAAAGCAGTACAAGAATGGCGTAGCTTAGTTTCAGACGAAGATGCTACCTACGATAAAGTTATTACGATTGATGGTCATGATATTGCGCCAATGGTTAGTTGGGGTACAAACCCATCTATGACTGCAAAAGTAGATGGAAAAATTCCAGCAACAGAAAATTATCAAGACGAAACAGATCGTCGTGCCCTACATAGTGCGCTTTCGTATATGGGGTTAAAAGAAGGAATGGCCATTACCGATATTGCAATTCAGCATGTGTTTATAGGTTCCTGTACAAATTCCAGAATAGAAGATTTAAGACAAGCAGCGAGTGTTATTAAAGGCCAAAAGGTATATCCAGGAGTGAGGGCACTAGTTGTCCCAGGTTCTCAAAAAGTAAAGAAACAGGCAGAGGAAGAAGGACTGGATAAGCTATTTGTAGAAGCTGGTTTTGAATGGAGAGACGCAGGTTGCAGTATGTGTTTAAGTATGAATAATGATGTGGTTCCAAGTGGGGAACATTGTGCTTCGACCTCAAATAGAAATTTCGAAGGACGGCAAGGAGCCGGTGCCAGAACTCATTTAGTTAGTCCATCGATGGCTGCTGCTGCAGCATTATATGGACGATTTGTTGATATCCGAAAAATGAATGTAGAATTACAAGCTACAACGTAAAGGAGGAAGCAATTGTGAGTGGTTTTAAGAAGCTTTATGAAAAGGCAGTAGCAATGGATCGAGTAAATGTAGATACAGATCAGATTATTCCAAAGCAATTTTTAAAGCGCATCGAAAAGACGGGATTTGGAAAATTTGCTTTTTTTGATTGGCGCTATTTGAAAAATGGAGAACCAAATCCAGAATTTGAGTTGAACTATCCTGAAAATCAAGGAGCTTCTATATTAATCGCTAATAAAAACTTTGGTTGTGGATCATCCAGAGAGCATGCACCATGGGCTCTTCAGGATTTTGGGTTTTCTGTCGTTATTGCTCCATCCTTTGCAGATATTTTTTATCAAAATTGTTTGAAAAATGGAATGCTTCCTATTCAATTACCTACAGCAGAAGTGGAGTATCTTTTAAAGGAAGCCCAAAATCAACCTTATTTTCTTCATATTAATTTAGAAGAGGAAAAAGTAGAAGATGATCAGGGCTTTACTGCAACATTTACTATCCATCCATATTGGAAAAAAATGTTGACTAACGGCTGGGATGAAATTGAAATTACAATCCAGTACAGTGATAAAATAGCAGATTATGAAAAGTCTGTTACACAAAATTAGCAGTTGACTTCGCTTAGATAACCTTTAGAAAACAGGTGCTTTCCTGCCTTTCTAAAGGTTTTTTTCTTTTGAGCCTATTTTATAGTTAAAATGATTACTATTACTTCATTATGAAATCAAATTTAACATGTTCATTATTATCAAGAGTTAATGAAAAGTTCAGGTTGCATCTAAATAGAAAAAAAGCTACACTAGCAACAAAAAGAATGTATAGGCGGTTAAAAGGATGAAGAAACGGGAGCAGGAAAAAAAAGATAATGTTATTTTTTTTCCCGATTTAGATAAACGTTTATTACAAAAGGGCTTAGATGCCATTTCAGATAAGCAATATAAAGAAGCAATTGCTTATCTAGAGGAAGCAAAAGAGAGAAATCCTTTTCATAGTGAAATTAACATTGGGTTAATTCTGTCTTATTACGAGCTAGGTTTATTGGAACCGGCAAAATACTTAGCAAAAGAAATGCTGAAAGAGGGACAGGGTGACTATATACATGTGTTGGATTTATATATCATGATCCTTGTGCAGCTACATGAATATGAAGAAATTGTTTCAACGATTGAAGTATTGTTAGAAGATCATCAAATTCCTGCCAATAAAATCGAGCACTTTTCAAAAATGCTTACTTTTAGTAGAAAAATGGCAGAGTCTTCTCCACTAGCAGAAAAGGATAATTTAATGGAAGAAACTACGGGTGAAACGGAGAGATTAATGGAATTAGAAGATCCACAGGAACAAATGCTTCTTATTGCTAAAATGTCTAGTCAAAACATCCGAGCTTCTATTGAACAAGTAAAACAGTTTCTTCAGGAGGACGAAAAAAACCCGTTTTTAAAAACGATGTTAATTAATATTTTGCGAGAGCAGGATTATGACAAAGAAGTAGTGATTCATAAATTTACTCGAACCATAACCGTAAAGCCAACCAATTTAAAGGATATTAAAGAGCAAGATCAATATAAAAAGATAATGACATTTCTGATTGATTATGTTGAAAGTAATGATCCCGTTTTATTCGAAAATATTAAAATGCTAATGGATCGACAATTTTTTTTGCTTTATCCATTGGTACTTGAAGATTATAGTCCTGAAACATGGGCAGCATCCTATCATGCTGTCGTAAATGAGTATTTTGGCCAAGAGGATACACAAGAGATTCTCTCAATATATGAAGTAAATGAGGATAATTTTGAACAAGCTAAAGCCTTCATTTATCAACTAGAGGAAATTTCTTATCCTAATATTTAGGCAAGGATGTTGAAACAACTAGAACCTATGATATAATGTAATGGTTGCATTTAGAAAATGCGAATATGTTTATTTCTTACTAGATAACTTTCTGCCATTATTAGGTGTGAGCTTTTTCGTTTGAAATAGCTTTCAAACAGTAATAAAGAAGTTTATCTATACATTAAGTAGAAGTAATGAAAAAGTAGAATAGATTGTTGGAGGGAAATTATAGTATGTCAGCTAAATGGGAAGTTTTAGAAGGGAACCGTGGCGTTCTTACAATTGAATTAGATGCAGAAAAATTAAACGAAGGTTTAGATTTAGCATTTAAAAAAGTAGTTAAGCAAGTAAATATTCCTGGATTCCGTAAAGGTAGAATTCCACGTGGAATGTTCGAACAACGTTTTGGTGTTGAATCTTTATACCAAGATGCAATTGATATTCTTTTACCAGAAGCTTATGCAAATGCAATTGAAGAAACTGGAATTGAGCCAGTGGATCGTCCAGAAATCGATGTTGAACAAATCGAAAAAGGAAAAGCATTAATTTTCAAAGCAACTGTTACAGTGAAGCCTGAAGTAACATTAGGTGAGTACAAAGGGTTAGAAGTACCTGCTGTTGAAACAACTGTTACAGATGAAGAAGTTGAAGCTGAAATTAAAGCATTGCAAGAAAAACAAGCTGAGTTAGTAGTAAAAGAAGAAGGTACTGCTGAATTAGGCGATACAGTTGTTATGGACTTCGAAGGATTCCAAGATGGAGTTGCATTCGAAGGCGGAACTGCTGAGAACTTCTCATTAGAACTTGGTTCAGGTCAATTTATTCCTGGATTTGAAGAAAAATTAGTAGGAGTTGCTACTGGCGAAACGACAGAAGTAGAAGTTACATTCCCAGAAGAATACCATGCTGAAGATTTAGCTGGAAAGCCTGCTACATTTAAAGTAACTATTCATGAGATCAAAGGAAAAGAACTTCCTGAATTAGATGATGAATTTGCAAAAGACGTAGATGAAGAAGCTGAAACATTAGCTGAATTAAAAGAAAAAATTAAAACTCGTCTAGAAAATGATAAGAAACATCAAGCGGAACATACAGTACGTGATACGGTTGTAGAAAAAGCTTCTGAGAATGCAACAATGGATATCCCTTCTGCAATGATCGATACAGAAATTGATCGCATGATGAATGAATTCGAACAACGTCTTCAAATGCAAGGTATGAACCTTGAATTATACTTCCAATTCTCTGGACAAGATGAAGCTGCTTTAAAAGAGCAAATGCAAGAAGACGCTGGAAAACGTGTTCGTTCTAACTTAACTCTTGAAGCAATTGTTGCAGCAGAAAATATTGAAGTAACAGAAGAAGAAGTAAATGCTGAACTTGAAAATATGTCTCAAATGTACAATATGCCAGTAGATGCTATTAAACAAGCACTTGGCGGTGTAGAAAACTTACAAATGGACATTAAAATGAGAAAAGCAATCGATTTCCTTGTAGAAAACAGCAAAACTGTTGCATAATAGAAGTAAGAAAAAAAACTAAGGCGCGACTATTTCGTGCCTTAGTTTTATATTAGTGTTAAATAACATATAATATGGGTAACTATAATATAAGTTACTCTACCGTACAGGAATATACAGACAAATCAAGAGATAATATTTCCAGATTTAAAGAAGCGAAATCTGGTTATGCTTAAGAAAGTACATACATTTTACCGTTATTGGATGATTAGGGCTGATTACCCAAGCTGAATTATTTCCTGTACATTACCATCATGTGATACAATTCAATACATAACTGTTGAAAAAAGTAAGTTTTGTTTCAAACCAATAATATTCCGTAACGGTAAAAATATACAAAAAGAAGTATTAAGGGGTGAAGGCATGTTTAAATTTAATGACGAAAAAGGCCAGTTAAAGTGTTCATTCTGCGGAAAGACACAGGATCAAGTTCGTAAATTAGTTGCTGGTCCAGGTGTATACATTTGTGATGAATGTATAGAGCTATGTACAGAAATCGTGGAAGAAGAATTAGGTACAGAAGAAGAAGTAGAATTTAAAGATGTACCGAAACCAGCAGAAATTCGCGATATCCTTAATGAATATGTCATTGGACAGGATCAAGCGAAAAAGGCTCTTTCTGTTGCAGTGTATAATCATTACAAGCGCATTAATTCAAATAGTAAAATTGATGATGTGGAATTATCAAAAAGTAATATTGCGTTAATTGGGCCAACTGGTAGTGGTAAAACACTTCTTGCACAAACATTAGCAAGAATATTAAATGTACCATTTGCTATTGCAGATGCAACAAGTCTAACAGAAGCTGGATATGTTGGGGAAGATGTAGAAAATATTCTCTTGAAATTAATCCAATCTGCAGATTATGATGTAGAAAAAGCAGAAAAAGGTATTATTTATATTGATGAAATTGATAAAGTTGCACGAAAATCAGAAAATCCTTCCATTACAAGAGACGTCTCTGGTGAAGGTGTTCAACAAGCATTATTAAAAATTCTAGAAGGTACTGTAGCTAGTGTTCCGCCTCAAGGTGGCAGAAAGCACCCTCATCAAGAATTCATTCAAATTGACACAACGAATATCCTATTTATTTGTGGTGGTGCATTTGATGGTATCGAACCGATTATTAAAAGACGTTTAGGTCAGAAAGTAATTGGTTTTGGTTCAGATGGTAAAAAGGCAGAAGTGGAAGATAAAGATTTACTTGCGAAAGTATTACCAGAAGATTTATTACGCTTCGGGTTAATTCCAGAATTCATTGGCCGTCTTCCAGTTATTGCAAGTCTTGGACAATTAGACGAAGAGGCATTAATTGAGATTTTAACGAAACCAAAAAATGCTTTAGTAAAGCAATTTAAGAAAATGCTGGAATTAGATGATGTCGAATTAGAATTTGAACCAGAAGCTCTAAAGGAAATTGCTAAGAAGGCAATTGAAAGAAAAACAGGGGCACGTGGATTAAGATCTATTATTGAAGGTATTTTGTTAGATATAATGTTTGACTTACCTTCAAGAGACGACATTGTCAAATGTATTATTACAAAAGAAACAGTAACGGAAAATGCATCTCCAAAACTTGTTTTAGAAGATGGAACAGTAGTGGAGAAAGAAACAAAAACATCTGCATAACAACAGTTATAAAAGAGAATCATTTGGTGTAAACCACCATTGATTCTCTTTTTTTTTATGTGATTTTATTCCCCATCAACAACAATAGGAGAGAACCCCTTTTTTATCGCACTGGACAGTAGACTTTCACTCTTTGCTAATGAGAACGCAAGGAAGATAGTGAATATACTTGTCCATAAGGTACTCTTGTGTCAACTACTAAGAAGGAAAACCACCACTGTTGGAAGTTCCACTTTAAATTTCTACATACTCCACATATTTTTTCCATGAAAACTTGTTTATTCCAACAAAGGGAAGGAGATACTATTTTTTAAAGACAAGGCACTATTAGGTATGTGGTCTTTCATTGGTGTCTACGCTTATTGGAAATGAGCATTTCATCAATCTTTGTATAATTCATTAAGATAGTAAATCAATAATCCTTAATTGGTAAAAATGTCGGAATTGACATGCTATCTCACTTCTTATGTAAAGAGTAAAGGAACATACACGCATGCTTACCGAAGAACCTACTCAAAAGAGTGAATGAAAGATTTGCCCCTATCTGTAGATTTTTTAAGGGACATACATATGTGAGGTTCTAAAACAACATGATTATAGGAGGTATTATTTATGAATTGGGCGGAGATCGCTTTATTTGTACAATTATTCTTCGGGATTATCATCGGACTTTATTTCTGGAACTTATTAAAGAGTCAGAGAACACAAAAGGTTTCGATTGACCGTGAATCAAAAAAAGAAATGGATCAGCTAAGAAAGATGCGTGCCATATCCTTAACAGAGCCGCTTTCTGAAAAAGTACGTCCAACAAGCTTTGCTGATATTGTAGGACAGGAAGATGGCATTAAATCATTAAGAGCAGCACTCTGTGGTCCAAATCCACAGCATGTTATTATTTATGGACCTCCAGGGGTTGGTAAAACAGCGGCAGCAAGACTGGTATTAGAAGAAGCAAAGAAGAACCAGAAGTCACCCTTTAAGCCAAACTCTGTGTTTGTGGAATTAGATGCTACAACAGCTAGATTTGATGAGAGGGGTATTGCAGATCCGTTGATTGGATCAGTTCATGATCCGATTTATCAAGGGGCTGGAGCGATGGGACAAGCTGGTATCCCACAGCCGAAGCAAGGAGCAGTTACTAACGCTCATGGTGGAGTTTTATTTATTGATGAGATTGGAGAACTACATCCAACACAAATGAATAAGCTTTTAAAAGTGTTAGAAGACCGAAAAGTTTATTTAGAAAGTGCTTATTACAATGAAGAGAATACACAAATTCCTTCCCATATACATGATATATTTAAAAATGGATTGCCTGCAGATTTTCGATTAATTGGAGCAACAACTCGAACACCAAACGAAATTCCTCCAGCAATTCGTTCAAGATGTATGGAAGTATTCTTTAGAGAATTAACAAAAGAAGAAGTTATAAAAATTGGCAAAAAAGCTGCAGATAAAGTGAATATGTCCATAAGTGAGAAAGCTCTCGATACCCTTTCAGAGTATGCAAGAAACGGAAGAGAAGCAGTTAATATGGTACAGATTTCCGCTGGCCTTGCGATAGGTGAGGAGCGGAGCTTTATTAAGGATGATGAGGTAGAATGGGTTATTAATTCAAGTCAGCTTTCTCCTAGAATGGAAAGAAAAATTAATAAACATTCTACTATTGGAGCAGTTAACGGGCTTGCGGTTTATGGATCCAATATTGGAGCTTTATTAGAGATTGAGGTAACTGTTATTCCGGCAAAAGATGGGAAGGGAAGCATCAATATTACCGGTATTGTGGAAGAAGAGAGTATTGGAGGACAAGGTAAATCGATTCGAAGAAAAAGCATGGCAAAGGGTTCAATAGAAAATGTTATTACGGTTTTACGATCAATGGACGTTCCAGCAGACCAATTTGACATCCATGTCAATTTTCCAGGTGGTATACCGATTGATGGACCGTCAGCAGGTATTTCTATGGCAACTGGTATTTATTCTGCTATTTACAAGCAACCGGTAGATCGAAAAGTAGCAATGACAGGGGAAATTAGTATTCATGGAAAAGTAAAACCGATTGGAGGAGTAGTAGCGAAAGTGAAAGCAGCTAAAGCTGCAGGCGTTCAAAAAGTTATTATTCCACAAGAGAATATGCAGGCTATATTGGAGGAAATAAAGGACATTACCATTGTTCCGGTTCAATCACTTAATGAAGTTATCGAGCATGCATTACTTAAGGAAGAATGGAAGGAAGAAGCAATTCCAGCGTCTACAATTGCATGGACAAAGAAAGAAAGTATTTAATTCCTTATATTACATAAAAAATGCTTTCAGTAAAAGCATTTTCACTGTCGGCTAATTCAGTTAAGAGAGAGTTGGTCGGCAGTTTTTTGTGAAGCCGTATGTATGGGGGGAAGATAATAAAAGAAAACCTGTAGATATAACCTATATTTTAATAAATGAAAAGATTATTATATAATGAAAAAGAGGAGAATAGGTGTTGATATTTTTCTTTTTTGAATGGAAACCACCTAAATAAGCCACTTTATTAGAGAAGGCTTATTTTAAATGGATCTATGCATTATTTGGATAATGTCTTTTAAAAGTTATTTCTCCTCGTGAAATTCTATCTAAGTAAACAAAATACAGATTAAGAAGAGTAGAAAAGGGGAATCGAAAAATTAGTTCTATTTTTTCGGACTGTCTAATAACTCTAGTTAATAGACACATTTTCATAAATGAGATAGAATTGTACAAAGCATTAGAATGCAAGGGATGCCTATATCGATAGAAATAGTGCGATTAGGCGCTAAAAGTAAGGGATTTTTTAAGCTGGAGGTGCAACGTCATGGAGGAAAATAAAAAAACAATAGTCCCCCTCCTGCCGCTTCGGGGATTACTGGTTTATCCAACGATGGTACTTCATTTAGATGTAGGTCGTGATAAATCTGTTCAAGCTCTCGAAAAAGCAATGGTAGAAGACCATTTAATTTTTCTAACAATGCAAAAAGATATGGATATAGACGAACCCGAAGAAGAGGATTTATATAAAATTGGAACATTAACAAAAGTAAAACAAATGTTAAAGTTACCAAATGGAACAATAAGAGTCCTTGTTGAAGGGGTACAAAGAGCAGAGCTGGAAGAATTAATGGAGGAAGATGGATATTTTGCAGCAAGTCTGCACCTTTACGAAGAAGAAACTTCAAAAGATGTAGAAGATGAAGCATTAATGAGAACAATGCTGCAGTATTTTGAGCAATACATAAAAATTTCTAAAAAAATATCCCATGAAACATATGCAACAGTTTCTGATATGGAAGAGCCAGGTAGAATGGCTGATATTATTGCTTCTCATTTACCCATTAAATTAAAAGAAAAACAAGAGATTTTAGAAATGCTAAACAATAAGCAAAGAATGAATTATGTGATTGATATCATTCAAAACGAAAAAGAAGTTTTAAATTTAGAGAAGAAAATCGGTCAACGTGTAAAGAAATCCATGGAAAGAACACAAAAGGAATACTATTTACGGGAACAAATGAAGGCTATTCAAAAAGAGCTAGGCGATAAAGATGGAAAAAGTGGTGAAGTAAGCACACTGCTTGAAAAAATTGAGGAATCAGGAATGCCCGATCATGTAAAAGCAACTGCTTTAAAGGAATTAGATCGGTATGAAAAAATTCCTTCCACCTCTGCAGAAAGCTCTGTCATCCGCAATTATATCGATTGGCTATTAGCGTTACCGTGGACGAATGCAACAGAAGATGATTTGAATCTAATTAAAGCGGAAAAAATCTTGAATGACGACCATCATGGACTTGAAAAGGTAAAAGAAAGGGTATTAGAGTATTTAGCCGTACAAAAGCTTACAAACTCTTTAAAGGGCCCTATTCTTTGTCTAGCTGGACCTCCTGGAGTCGGGAAAACGAGTCTTGCGCGTTCTATAGCACGCTCTTTAAACCGTAATTTTGTTCGCATCTCTTTAGGTGGAGTGCGTGATGAATCGGAAATAAGAGGACATAGACGAACTTATGTTGGAGCAATGCCAGGAAGAATCATTCAAGGAATGAAAAAAGCAGAGACGATTAATCCAGTATTTTTATTAGATGAAATCGATAAAATGTCCAATGATTTCCGTGGAGATCCTTCCTCTGCTATGCTTGAGGTACTTGATCCTGAGCAAAACCATAATTTTAGCGATCATTATATTGAAGAAACATATGATTTATCGAAGGTTATGTTTATTGCTACAGCCAATAATTTAGCTACCATACCTGGGCCATTGCGTGATAGAATGGAAATTATCTCAATTGCTGGATATACAGAAATCGAGAAAATTCATATCGCGAAAGATCATCTATTGCCTAAACAAATTAAAGACCATGGATTATCTAAATCTCAGCTTCAAATTAGAGAAGATGGCATCCAAAAAATTGTCCGTTTATATACAAAAGAGGCAGGAGTCCGTACTTTAGAAAGACAACTTGCAACCATTTGCCGCAAAACGGCAAGAATGATTGTTACAGGTGAAAAGAAAAAAGTAGTGATAACTGCTAAAAATATTGAAGATTTCCTTGGAAAGCCTATTTTCCATTATGGTCAGGCAGAAGAAGTAGATCAAGTTGGTGTTGCAACTGGCCTTGCTTATACGACAGTTGGGGGAGATACTTTGCAAATTGAAGTATCTTTGGCTCCGGGAAAAGGTAAATTAGTTTTGACCGGAAAATTAGGTGATGTAATGAAGGAATCTGCTCAAGCTGCATTTAGCTATATTCGTTCTAAATCAGAAGAGCTAGGAATTGATGCGAATTTCCATGAGAAATATGATATTCATATCCATGTCCCAGAAGGTGCAGTACCAAAGGATGGACCATCTGCAGGGATTACAATGGTAACTGCTCTTGTTTCTGCTCTTTCTGGCAAACCTATCAAGAAAGAAGTAGGGATGACAGGAGAGGTAACGCTCAGAGGACGAGTTCTGCCAATTGGAGGATTAAAGGAAAAATCCCTTGGTGCTCACCGTGCCGGTTTAAAGACCATTATCATACCAAAAGATAATGCTAAGGATATCGACGATGTTCCTGAGAGTGTAAGAGAAGAACTAGACTTTATTTTAGTTTCACATGTAGATGAAGTATTAAAACACGCGTTGAACGGAAGTGTAAATCTTTGAAAGTTAATCAAGCAGAAATAGTAATTAGTGCCGTAAAACCCAATCAATATCCAGAAGGAAATCTACCAGAGTTTGCTTTAGCTGGAAGATCGAATGTGGGGAAATCATCCTTTATTAATCGTATGCTTGGACGAAAAGCGTTAGCTCGCATTTCGTCCAAACCGGGAAAAACACAAACATTGAATTTTTATTTAATCAATGAAATCCTGCACTTTGTTGATGTACCTGGTTATGGTTATGCAAAAGTTTCTAAGAAAGAAAGAGAAGCTTGGGGAAAAATGCTTGAAACGTATTTTACCTCAAGAGAGCAGTTAAAAGCAGTTGTTTTAATTACAGATCTTCGCCATCCGCCAACTGCTGATGATATTTTAATGTATGACTTCTTGAAGCATTATGGAATACCATGTGTCGTAATTGCTACAAAAGCAGATAAAATATCAAAATCACAATGGCAAAAACATTTAAAAGTAACAAAAGAAACATTAGGGCTTAGTGCAGATGATTACTTAATCCTATTCTCATCCGAAACGGGAGAAGGAAAAGATAAAGTTTGGTCTCTGCTAGAACATTTAGCAAATAAATAAAAAATCGACTCACATCAGCTAGCATAACTAGTTGAAAAGTGAGTCGATTTTTTATTTTAGTATAGATGTATAGATTTAACTTTCCTGGCTACAATCATGACCGTAGCCATTTTGTATTATGTATAACACTTTTATTTCCTCTTTTTCGATACTAAATAATATCCCCCAACGATGATGAATAGAATGGGTATCAAGTTATTTAAAGTATGTGGACTAATCTTTAAGAATGTTAACGAGCCGAGAATTTCTTGATAAAAAAGCAAAAGAACAGCTAACAAGAGAAATAGAAGACCATTTAACATTCCCTGCCCCATTTTCTGATTTTGAAGAATAAAGCCAAGAGCAATAATTAAAATAAATGTACCTGTGTGATCTGGCCAGATTGCAAGCTTATTCACTAAGTGAAAGTGTAAGCCAAAGCCAGTTAAAATCACACCTGGTAAAATGACAGCATAATCCTTCCCACTATAGCCTTGAAAAAGAAAGGCAATCCCAATAATAATTAATAGGGTTGGCCATGTATATAGATTGGGTAGAATGGTAATATTAAATTCTTTTAAGATAAAATAAAATCCAAAACCAATTAATACGATACCGGAGAACCATTTTTGTGTTTTCATTATTTCCTCCACTTCCAAAAAACTCAGCTTGAATACATAGAAGATTTTTGTTACTGTACAATGAGTAAAGTACTATATTTAACAAAAAAACTAAGATTACAACGATAATTTTATAAAAGAAGTATAAACTATTACTAGTAAATAACGTAAGTATAATTCTTTTACTGTTATTAATACTATATCTTACCATACGAATTCACAATTTGTTCACATTTATAGGGCAAAATGTTTCCCATTTTTGAAATGATTTTGTTATAATAACTACGTGTTAATAATTATTATAATCTAATTTATTTATATAAATGGTTTTTAAAATGTTCTTTATGATTAACAAGGTAAGAACAACTTTTTGGGGGTGTCATTAGGTAAAATGCATATAGTAGCTGTCGGACTAAATTATAAAACGGCCCCAGTAGAAATTCGTGAACGTTTAACATTTGATTCAGAGCAAATAGGGGAAGCTATGAATCAATTACAAAATAAAAAAAGTATACTAGAAAATATTATTATTTCAACATGTAATCGCACGGAAATATATGCAGTAGTTGATCAGCTTCACACTGGTCGGTATTATATAAAGCAATTTTTAGCAGAATGGTTTCAGTTGGAACAAGATGAGTTTGTTCCTTATTTATTTGTGTATGAACAAGATGGAGCTTTAAATCATTTATTCCAAGTTATTTGTGGTTTAAATTCAATGGTTGTCGGAGAAACACAGATTCTTGGTCAAATTCGCACAAGCTTCTTGACAGCACAATCCATTAAATCTACTGGTTCAGTGTTTAACCAGTTATTTAAACAGGCTATTACTTTTGCAAAGAAAGCACACACAGAGACAGAGATTGGTGCAAACGCTGTGTCTGTAAGCTATGCAGCAGTAGAATTGGCAAAAAAAATATTTGGTACCTTGCAAAATAAGAATGTTCTCATTTTAGGTGCAGGAAAGATGGGCGAGCTTGCTATTCAGAATTTGTATAGCAACGGTGCTAAAAATGTAACTGTGATAAATCGCACATTTGAAAAAGCGGAAACACTTGCAGATCGTTTTGAAGGGCAAGCAAAACCGATGAATGAGCTGCAATGTGCATTAATTGATGCAGATATTGTCATTAGTTCAACTGGGTCTAACACATTCGTTATCACAAAGGCATTGATGAATGCAGTTGAAAAAATCCGCAAAGGTAATCCGTTGTTTATGGTGGATATTGCGGTCCCACGTGACTTAGATCCTGAAATAACTGAATTAGAAAGTGTATTTCTTTATGATATTGACGATTTAGAAGGAATTGTAGAAGCAAACCTCCAAGAACGCCAAAAAGAAGCAGAAAAGATATTGATTATGATAGAAGCGGAAATTATTGAATTTAATCAATGGCTTCATTTATTAGGCGTCGTGCCAGTCATTTCTGCACTTCGGGAAAAGGCCCTAGCTATTCAAAGTGAAACAATGAAAAGCCTAGAAAGAAAGCTCCCTCATTTAAGTGAAAGAGAGAGAAAGATTTTAAATAAGCATACGAAAAGTATTGTGAATCAAATGTTAAAGGATCCGATTCTTCAAGCGAAGGAACTTGCGGCACTTCCAGATGCTGACCAATCGATGCAGCTATTTATGAAAATCTTCAATTTAGAAGCCGATACACAAAAAGAATCGAATAATGTCGTAAAGGAAGACGAGAAAGAAGCATTTTCTCCAATCACTCAGCCGTCCATTCAAGTGTGATAAATATAACGAATGAATGCTTTTTACTCTATTAAACGGAAAGTTTGCTTTTTAAATTGCTATCCTGTAAAAAAATCTCTGCGGATGGTCGTTTCACTTTTCTTTTCATCGGTTAAAATATAGTGGAGGATTAAGAAATAAGCCTATATTAAGTTATAGAAGACTTGGGGTATTAGTAGGATCTTTTATGTTTGAAGGGGAATGTCGATGCAGGATATTTTTATGACTAGACTTCATGAATTCATGATTATTCTTTATGCTTTATCTGTGCTATTGTATTTTTTTGATTTTCTGCATAATAACCAGAGAGCAAATCGAGTAGCTTTCTGGTTACTTTTATTTGTCTGGATTTTGCAATCGTCTTTTTTAAGTATTTATATAGTGGAGATGAATAGATTCCCAATCTTAACTATCATGGAAGGGCTTTACTTTTATTCATGGGTATTGGTAACCTTTTCTTTAGTAATTAATAAATGGTTGAAAATTGATTTTATCGTGTTTTTTACGAATGTCCTTGGATTTGTTATTATGGCAATACATACATTTGCTCCTGCACGTGATTCTGCTCTTACACATGCAGAGCAGGTTGTATCGGAGTTGCTGTTCATACATGTAACAGCGGCTATTTTAGCGTATGGGATGTTTACAATTTCATTTATTTTTTCTGTCCTCTATTGTATTCAATATGATTTACTAAAACAGAAAAAATGGGGAAAACGAGTAATGAGGATTGCAGATTTGGCCAAATTAGAACATATATCTTACCTATTAAGCGTCTTTGGTGTACCATTGTTATTAATTGGCTTAATTCTTGGTGTTCAATGGGCTATTATCCAAAGACCAGACTTTCTTTGGTATGATCCGAAAATTATCAGCTCGTTCATTGTGCTATTAGTCTATAGCAGTTTTTTGTATTTACGTGTTTCAAAAAAGTTAAGGGGGAAAAATGTTGCCCTCTTAAATATTGCCAGTTTTTTTATTATGCTTATTAACTTCTTTTTAGTAGGCAATTTTTCAACTTTTCATTATTAAATGGAAAGTACATAAAGGAATCAATGTTGGAGGTACTGTTAATGCGCAAAATAATTGTTGGATCAAGGAAAAGTAAGCTAGCCATTACTCAAACGAATTGGGTAATTAATCAGCTGAAAAAATTAGATTCTTCTTTTGACTTTGAAGTAAAAGAAGTTGTGACAAAGGGAGATGTTGTTCTTGATGTCACTTTATCTAAAGTTGGGGGAAAAGGGCTATTTGTTAAAGAAATAGAGCAAAGTATGCTTGATAAGGGAATTGATATTGCTGTACACAGTATGAAAGATATGCCTGCAATCCTTCCAAAAGGGCTAACAATTGGGTGTATTCCAGAGCGTGAGGATTATCGTGATGCTTTAATAAGTAAGAACCATATTCCTCTAAAGGAGCTAAGAGAAGGTGCAATCATTGGGACAAGCAGTTTGCGTAGAGGTGCACAATTACTTGCTGTTAGACCTGACCTTGAAATCAAATGGATTCGCGGAAATATCGATACTCGTCTTAGCAAGCTAGACACAGAAGAATATGATGCAATCATATTAGCCGCTGCTGGATTAGCAAGAATGGGATGGACAAGCGATGTAGTAACGGAGTTTTTAGAGCCGGAAGTATGTTTGCCTGCAGTGGGGCAAGGTGCACTTGCTATTGAATGTCGCGAAGATGATAAAGAAGTGCTAGAGCTTTTAAGCAAGTTGTCAAACCAGGAGACGACTCGCACTGTTTACGCGGAAAGAGCATTTTTGCAGCGCATGGAAGGCGGATGCCAAGTGCCAATAGCTGGCTTTGCACAAGTTAAGGATGATGAAGTGGCATTAACAGCATTAGTCATTTCACCTGATGGGAAACAAATTTATAAGGAAGAAGTTACAGGGAAAAACCCTGTAGAGGTAGGGGAACAAGCAGCTGCCATTTTAACAGAAAAAGGTGCAAAAGCATTAATTGATCGATTAAAAGAGGAGAATATAATAGATGGCTAAATCCCTTCTAGGAAAAAAAATTCTCGTTCCCCGCTCTAAAAAACAAGCAAGTGTATTATCAAAGCGGATTAACGATTTAGGTGGAATTCCAGTTGAAGTGCCACTTATCGCTTTTCGAGAAAAACCTCTTCCTGAAGAAGTGATTGTTTCATTAAAATGCCAAGTATATGATTGGCTTGTTTTTACAAGTCGTAACGGTGTAGAGGCATTTTTTAAAGAGATAAACAGAGTAGAATTAACAGTTGTCTCTAAAATTGCTGTCATTGGTGAAAAGACGACAGCAGCTGTTTCTGAACATGGATATCAAGCTGATTTCATTCCGTCACAATTTGTTGCAGAACAGTTTGCAAAAGAGTTCGTTACCATTACCGAAAAGAATCAGCGGATCTTAGTAGTAAAAGGAAATAAATCGAGAGAATTTCTAGCAGAAGCATTAAGGAAAGACGGTTTGCAAGTGGATGAAGCCATATTGTATGAAACGTATTTTCCGAAAGAGAGTGAAGAACTGCTTGTGGAAGAGGTAAAGAAGAATGATTTAGAGATATTGCTTTTTACCAGTTCTTCCACCGCACAACATTTTATGCAAGTGATAAAAAAATATCAGTTAATGAATAATTTGGAAAGTTGTATTGTTATTAGCATTGGACCGATTACGACAGAAACATTGGAATCCTATGGTTTACCTGTAACAATAACAGCGGATCCTTATACAACAGATAGCGTTCTAGAACATTTAGTGCAGTATTTAACAAATTAAGTTGGAGGCAAGAAAAAATGGTTGAATTCAAACGTCATCGCAGATTAAGACAATCTGCTAATATGAGAGCATTAGTTAGAGAGACATATGTACATATCGATGATTTAATTTATCCGATATTTATAACAGAAGAAGAAAATGTGAAGAGTGAGATTTCTTCAATGCCTGGCATTTATCAGTTTTCGATTGACCGTTTAAAAGAAGAAATGGATGAAGTACAGGCGCTTGGAATCAAATCTGTGTTATTATTCGGAATTCCAAAGGAAAAAGATGAATGTGGAACACAAGCCTTTCATGATCATGGTATTGTTCAAGAAGGAATTAAGTACATCAAAGCGAACTATCCTGAAATGATTGTTATTGCTGACACTTGCTTATGTGAATATACGAGCCATGGACATTGTGGCGTAATTGAAGCAGGAAGAGTATTAAATGATGAGTCTCTAGAATTGCTTGTGAAAGCAGCAATTAGCCAAGCTGCTGCTGGAGCAGATATTATTGCACCTTCTAATATGATGGATGGTTTTGTAGCAGCAATTCGAAAAGGGTTGGATGAAGCCGGATTTTTGGATATTCCTATTATGAGTTATGGTGTCAAATACGCATCAGCATTTTATGGGCCGTTCCGAGAAGCAGCTGATAGTACACCTCAATTTGGAGATCGTAAAGCATATCAGATGGATCCTGCTAATCGTCTTGAAGCATTTAGAGAAGCGGAAAGTGATGTTGCAGAAGGCGCAGATTTTCTTATTGTAAAGCCAGGTCTTCCATATCTTGATATTGTTCGAGACATGAAAAATGAATGGGATTTGCCAATTGTTACCTATAATGTTAGTGGTGAATATAGCATGGTTAAAGCGGCAGCACAAAATGGCTGGATTGACGAAGAAAGAATAATTATGGAAACGATGATTAGCATGAAACGTGCTGGGGCAGATTTAATTATTACTTATTTTGCTAAAGATGTAGCACGTATGCTAAAAGAACAATAAGGGAGGAAGTCATAATGCGTTCCTATCAAAAATCAGAAGCGGCATATAAAGAAGCAGTAGAATTAATGCCAGGTGGTGTAAATAGCCCCGTTCGTGCTTTTAAATCGGTTAAAAGAAATCCAGTATTCATGGATTCTGGGAAAGGCTCTAAAATTTATGATATTGATGGCAATGAATACATTGATTATGTATTATCATGGGGACCTCTTATTTTAGGGCATGCTGACGATCAAGTAGTAGAGGGAATTAAGAAGGTTGCTGAAAAAGGTACTAGCTTTGGGGCGCCAACTTTAATTGAAAACAAACTTGCTGCTCTTGTGAAAGAACGTGTTCCTAGCATCGAAATCGTTCGCATGGTGTCTTCTGGTACAGAAGCTACAATGAGTGCTATTCGTTTAGCTAGAGGCTATACCGGCAGAAATAAAATTCTTAAATTTGAAGGATGTTATCACGGACATGGGGATTCCTTGCTTATTAAAGCAGGTTCAGGTGTAGCAACACTAGGTTTACCAGATAGCCCTGGAGTTCCAGAAAGCATTGCTGCGAATACCATTACCGTTGCTTATAATGATTTAGAAAGTGTTAAATATGCATTCTCTACATATGGAGAAGATATTGCAGGCATTATTGCTGAGCCAGTTGCAGGAAATATGGGTGTTGTTCCACCGAAACCAGGCTTTTTACAAGGCTTGCGTGATGTTACAACAGAATATGGCGCTTTACTTATTTTTGATGAAGTAATGACAGGTTTCCGCGTGGATTATGGTTGTGCACAAGGTTATTTTGGCATTAAACCTGACATTACTTGTTTAGGTAAAGTAATTGGCGGAGGATTACCAGTTGGTGCATATGGCGGAAAAGCAGAAATTATGAATCAAATTGCCCCAAGCGGTCCTATTTATCAAGCAGGCACCTTATCGGGTAACCCACTTGCTATGACAGCAGGGTTTGAAACATTATCTCAATTAACGAAAGAAACGTATACAGAATTTATCCGAAAAGCAGATCGTTTGGAAGAAGGCTTAAAAGAAGCTGCTGCGAAATATGAAATTCCGTTTACAGTAAATCGCGCGGGATCTATGATTGGGTTCTTTTTTACCAATGAAGATGTAAAAGATTATGAAAGTGCTAAAACATCCAATCTTGATTACTTTGCTAGCTTTTATAATAGCATGTTAGAACAAGGCATCTTTCTACCACCGTCTCAATTTGAAGGGATGTTCTTGTCAACTGCATTAACGGATGATGATATTGAGCAAACCATTCATGCAGCTAAACATGCCTTTTCTACATTGAAAGCTTAAAAACGAGTTTGTTTTAGAAGATTATTGTTTTTAAAAAAAGAGTCTAGGACAAAATGGACGTGTAAAAACTAAGTCGTTCTATTGCGCTACAGACCCACGATGCGTCGGGGAGGCTTGCCGATTGCCCCATCCTATGGAAAGCGAAATGTATTTAGGTTGCGGGTGATAAGCAAAAACCGTCTATTTTAAAAAATTTAAAAACCCAAACAATTATACGAATGTTTTTAACATCTCCGTAAAATTGTTTGGGTTTATATTTGGTTGGAATACTTAAGTGCCCAGTTTCTTTCATTTTTTTTTATGTAGAAATTAATTAAGCAAAAGACATTTTCTTATTTACTCCGAATTATCTAGAACTGTCGATTTTTTGCCACTGTATGAAGGTGACTAATATGATATGATGCAACTAGTAATAAGCGATAAGAAGGGATGTTTCATGGATTCATTTGTAAAGATGCAGCACGTTAGTTTTACTTATGAAAATAATACAATCTTAAAAAAGCTAAATTTAACTCTAGAAAAGAGTAAATCATATGCATTAATCGGTAAGTCAGGCGTTGGAAAAAGTACACTTCTCCACCTTTTAGCAGGTTTCCTGATCCCAACTGAAGGAGAAGTGTTAATCGAAGGAAACCGAATTCAGCAACCTAGCAAGGATATTGGTTTTATGTTTCAGGACTTAGGTCTTTTTCCTTGGCTAAAAGTTCGCGATGCAGTTTCGATGCCGTTGAAATTAGATAAACGGAAAACGAAACAGGAAATCAAAGAAAGAGTAACAGCACTAATAAGAGAAGTTGGATTAAGTGGAATGGAGCATAAATATCCGGCAGAGTTAAGTGGTGGACAAAAGCAAAGGGTAGCATTAGCAAGAACATTAATTAATGAGCCTGAGTTGTTGTTAATGGATGAGCCGACTTCTACATTAGATGAACTGACAAAAGAACAAATTCAACAGCTAATATATGTGCAGATTAAAAAAAGACAAACGACATTACTTTTTGTAACTCATAATATAGAAGAAGCAGTACTTCTTGGTGAGTATATTCTATTGCTAAAAGATAATGGAGACATCGAGACTATTTATAATCCGCTATTCGGGGTAGAAAAAGCGAAAGAAAATTTGTCTTTTTATAAAGCTTGTATTGAAGTTCGAAGAAAATTAGCGGCGGTATAATAATGAAGAAAATCATTCGGAAAGTCTTTAGAAATCAACTAATCGTAGGCTTTATAAGTGTCACTCTATTTTGGTATATTGTCTATTTTTTAGTACAGTCACATACCATCCCATCACCCATTTTAACAGTTACTTATATATGGAACGAAAAATGGATGTTGCTTCTGCATGCAGGAGCGAGCTTACTGAGAATTACCATTGCTCTTTTTATTTCTTTGTTAATAGGAATTCCATTGGGGATTATTTTAGGCAAAAATAAGAAGATTAATACCTTTCTATCACCTTTTCTATATTATATATATCCAATACCCAAAGTAGCATTTTTACCTGTATTTATGATTTTGTATGGGCTGGGAAACCAATCTAAAATTACCCTAATTATTTGGATTATTGTTTTTCAAATCATTTTATCGGTTAGAGATGGTGTATTACAAATTCCAGCAAGTTATTATAAAGTGATGCACGGCTTTCGGTCACCAATTTACCAGCAATTAATCTACTTAATTTTCCCGAGCATACTTCCCTCCATATTTACAGGGATAAGAATTAGTATTGGCATTAGTTTAGCAACATTATTTTTTGCAGAAAACTATGCAACAACTTATGGAATTGGCTATTATATAATCAGTGCATGGACGAAAATGAATTATGAAGAAATGTTTGCAGGGATCGTCACCTTAGGATGTATCGGTTTATTGTTATTTATCATATTAGATAAATTGGAGTTAAAAGTTACCCCTTGGAATCATAAATAAAGAGGCTTGGACATAAGCATTTCAACCGAAAACAAAAATGAACGTTTATGTAATTAAATTGCATAAACGTTCGTTTTTTTTAGATAAAGGTTTAAAAACGAAGTGAAATGGAGCGTCCTCCCCGGCGCATCGTGCGTCTGTAGCGTAATGGAACGACTTAGTTTTTATACTTAGCTATATTTAAAAACATAGATAACCATCATGAGAAAGTAGCTTTATATAAAAGCTAAATTAAAGATTGCTCGTCTTTAAAGATTAGTTATTTAGTTTTGTCCCAGCCTCTTTTTTGTTTAATTCGGTAACAATGTGAAGTCTGTTAAATCTTCATAAGAATAGTTTTTCGTAATTTGCCCTTTATCTTTCGTCCACTGAACAATCGAATCAAAGGTATCTTTTGAAACTATACTTGCATAAGGAAAGCTATCTTTTGTTGATAAATAGTTGCTCATTGCATCTGGGAATTGATATTTAGTTAATATATCTCCATATTCTTCCGCCTTCGTATTATTCATATAGTCAATTGCTTGATTATACGCTTTATAAAAAGCTTTGATGTCCGCTGATTTGGTTGAAATCATTTCATCTGAAAAAAGAATCGTCCCTCCTTTAATTCCTGCATCTGTTGAGCTACCTAAAAGGTGAGCTCCCTGGCTAACTAGCATACTAGCCTGTGGTTCTGTAAATACAACTCCATCTACTTTGTCTGCCATCAGCGCTTCTGCACGACCAGAAAAAGAAGGGATTTCCACGATATTATAGGTGAAGTCTTCTTTAGCTGCGAAATCATCCATAATATATTCCAAGATAAAGTTCGGCACTAACGAAACATTTTTCCCATTTAAATCTTTCATCTCTGTAATTCCTGAATTAGGAGAGGAGAGGATTTTAAAATCTTCACTTATATCGGAAGTAATCTTCATATTAATTCCATTTTCCATAAATGCTGCCGCTGTCATCACATCAGCGATTGTACCATCTAGTTCATTCGCTTGAATTGCAACATTTCGATCTGTTGGCGAAGAAAAGGATTTTATGGATACGTCTATTCCTTCTTCGTCAAAGTATCCATTTTCCTCTGCTAAAATAATAGGTATCGCCGATTCTGCCGGCAATATTCCGATGGTTAGCTCTTCTCCAGATGTTTTTTCTGTGTTGCTGTTTTCGTTTTTATCTGTTTCGGTTGTAGCAGTCTTTCCACAAGCAGCAGAAAGTAAAACAAATACGATTAATAAGGATAGCGTCATTATTTTTTTCATCTTTTTTCTCCTAATTTGTAATGATTTTTTTGAATGTCTCTAAGTCCATTAAATAGGGAATAGCATTTCTTTTTAATAAAAGTGGATCATTTTTTCTATCATTGTGACCATTTTCACAAGTGAAGGCGAGTTTAAACGCTTTTTCTCTTAAAGTTAAAACATTGGATTCGTTAAATAGTCCAAATGGATAGGCGAATACATTTTTATGCTCGATTAGTGAATGGTTATTACATTCATCTAAGTCTTTAGCAAAGTCTTCTTTACTAGATGTCATTAATAAACTTTCTGTTTCACTTGTTCGGACATGCATACAATCAGTGTGGTTGGCATATTCAAAAACATCAGTCATTTCCTTTAAATCGTTTATGGATAAGCAGACAGATTTTTCTTTTTCAAATTGTCTTTTACTATCATGCAGCCACCCTGTTACAACAAAAGCTGTTGCATGAATTTGGTATTTTTTTAGAATTGGATACGCATATTCCTTTATGGATTGAAAGCAATCATCAAAAGTAAGTAATACAGATTTCTCCGGTAAAGAACCTCCTTCGTAATATGCTTTTACTTCATTTAGAGTTAAAGGGTGAAAACCATTGATAAATAAATACTCCATTTGCTGTTCAAATTTTTCAAGTGTTATGAAAAGTGGAGAAGGCAAGAAATCTTTATAATTTTGCTTTACATCGATTGGATGCTGTTCGGTTGCATGAAAATCTTCTTCTTTTCTTATTTCGTGATACATTAGCACGGGAAAAGCCATAATAGATCCTCCTTTTTAGATAAAAAATCTAAATTGGTCTAAATTTCCAATTTAAATAATTTTGATAACTTGTAAAATCTGCTTTTATTATATAAAACCTTTACTAAAAAAAGGGCTAGAAAAAGCAATTAGTTTTAACAATTTGGTGTATGAATTCTGAAAAATAAGATTAATCAAGTGGAAATAGTCTATTTTCCTCTATTGTTAAGACAAACAAATGAAAGAAATATTCATAAAGTGTTACAGACAATCATAAGTTTTTAAAGACAATAGTGATATATACGTGAAAGGAATGAGAGGAGGAGTCGCTTTGTCTCAAGAAAATTCGTCTATTTTGCGGTTTTCGTTGGAAGAGTCCGTCTGGTTTCAAAAAGGACAGGAAGTAGAGGATCTGCTTTCCATTTCACTTGATCCCAATATAACAATCCAAGAGAACGATCAGTATATTATCATTCAAGGCTCTTTAGAGTTAAGTGGTGAATACAAGCGCTTTAATGAAGGGGAACAAGAAGAAGAGGAGGCTTTTAAGGCTCCTAAATTAATTCATTCAATAATGGAAAGAGAGGAAGGAGTGTGTGAATTTTTACACCATTTTCCGGTGGATATTACCATGCCCCTTTCGAGAGTCACAAGTCTTGAAGATGTTGAAATTGAGATTGATACTTTTGATTATGTCTTCCCGGAAAGAAGCTGTTTGAATTTGACAGCAGATTTAACTATTTCAGGTCTTGCTTCTGAAGAAGAAGAGAGTGTTGATGAAGAGAATGTAGAAGAAGAACTAGAATTAGCTTGGCGAGGTTCAGCGGATGAGGATGACAATGGAAATGATTCAATAGAAGAACCTATTGAAATAGCTGTTAGTCCATTTCAAAATGTCAGTCCACTTTTAGAAGAACAGCGTGAAGAGAAGGTAGAAGACGATGATTTGTATTCCCCATTCGAACTTGAGGTTAGAAAGTCACCGGAAGAAGAGGATGATTGGGGTACGAATGAAAATGCTAAAGTACCTTATTTTTCTGAGGAAACTAGAGAAGAAGAGATTACCTCTTCAGAACCTGAGATGAAGGTTTCTTTATTCAGAAGTGAGGAAAATGTCTATTCTGCAGAAGATGTATTTAAAAAGCCACAACAAGAATCTTCATCTGAATCGAAGCAGGAAGAACTTTTACTGGAAGAAGAGAAATTAGAAGAATCATCATCTTCTCCTCATGAAGAACCAAAAAAGAAAAAAGGGCTATTTAGTAAAACAAAATCTCTAACCTTTACAGAATTTTTTGCTAGAAAAGAAGAAGAGAAGCATACAAAAGTGAAAGTTTGTATTGTTCAGCAAGGCGATACATTAGAAAAGTTAAGTAATCGTTATAATGTCAATATCCATACATTATTGAAAGAAAATAGAATGGAAGCAAATCAAGATGTTTATGAAGGGCAAGTTTTATATATACCAGGAAATTTCGTAGAGAAATAAGAACAATAAACTGGAGCAGGCAGGAGATTTTCCTGCTTGACTGTTTTCTTTTTGCTTTTTTCAATCGTTTTTTGAGGGGGAAAATCGATTAAAGGGTTAAAGAGCAAATAGATTATTTTAAGAGCTTGGTAGCATTCTATCTTGACACTTTGGCAAATGCCCGAATTATATAGCTAACCATCTATAGAAAATAAGAAAAGGATGGGAGTTTCACTTGATAAGAAAGTGTGGGCGGATATGAATGAAAAAAATATATTAAACAAATATTCACCTATCTTAAAATCATACGCAGTAGAACCGAATTTTGTTGAAGAGTTTGGCAAAGTTGCCAAAATATATAGCAATAAAGGTACTTTTGCGTTAAAACGAATTGATCCTCATAATGGGGCTGATTTTACACGTCATATAAGAATGCTTTATCAAAAAGGGTATAATCGAATTGTGCCAATATATCCAGCGGTGGATGGAAGATATGCGATTCTTTATGACAATCAATTGTATTATTTAATGCCTTGGCTGCCAAATGAAGAAAGAGAAACATATTTCAAGAAACATCAACAAATGTTTCGAGAGCTAGCAAGGCTCCATATTTTAAGTTCTAAAGAAGTAAAAATTGAAAAGGAAGATCGACAAGAGCATTTTGAGAATACACAATTAGAAATGGAGAAAGAACAAGAGTTTCTAGCTGGTTTTATTGAGCAATGTGAAAATAAAGAATATATGTCACCGTTTGAGTTAATGTTTTGTATGTATTATCATGACATTCGGCAGGCTTTGATTTATTCAGAGACTAAATTGAAAGAATGGTATGAGGAAACGAAAGAGGATGAAAAGGCAAGAGTCGCCATTATCCACGGGAAAATATCACCAGAACATTTTCTTTATGATGATAGAGGGTATGGCTATTTTACTAATTTTGAAAATGCTAGATATGGATCGGCAAGCCATGACCTGCTTCCGTTTCTGTCCCGTTCCTTGAGGACAGCACCTAAGCAAAATGAAGACTGTATTGAGTGGCTTTATACGTATTTCAATCATAATCCTTTAAAATATGATGAAATGCTGTTGTTTTTAAGTTATTTGGCTCATCCAGGACCAGTTCTTCGTATTTGTGAGAAATATATGAAGGCAGATAAGAAAGCGATCAATGAACGCAAATATGCACAAAAACTACTTAAACAATATTGGCTTTTAAAAAATACAGAATATGTTGTGATGCGAGTAGATGAAATAGAAAGACAAAAGAAAGCACAGCAAGAAGCGGCAGAACAAGCGGAACAAGCAGAGACTCAGGATTAAAATCTTGGGTTCTCTGCTTGTTCCTAAATTTGTAACGATCTTTTCCCAGGCACATATATTAAAGATAAACAAAAAATAGATAGGAATAAAATGAAAAAAAATCGGCAATCCTTATTGACGAGAATTAGTTTTTTTCGGTAGTATAGCATATATAAATAAATTATTAAGGCAATGACGGGGAGTAGTACAATGTACGTTGTTTCAAAGAGAGGAAATCATCTGCTGCGAGATTTCTATTCAACCCATTGGAAGGTAGCCCTCGAGCTTCTTTTGCGAACGGTGTGCTTATTAGTAAAAGACGGACAGTATCCGATATCATCTTTGAAAGAGCCAGCACTTTTTGTGTTGGAAAAAAGGTGGTACCGCGAACAAACTCCATTCGTCCTTTTCAGACGAGTGGAGTTTTTTTATTTGCTTTAAAAAGGACAAAGGAACAAGATTAGGAGGAAATTAGGATGGAAATGAAAGAAATCTCCATGCCGACAAAGTATGATCCAGCAAGTATTGAAAAGGGTCGCTATGATTGGTGGTTAGAAGGCAAGTTTTTTGAGGCAAAGCCAGATGAAGGGAAAAATCCTTATACAATCGTAATCCCGCCTCCAAATGTAACAGGTAAATTGCATTTAGGGCATGCATGGGATACAACATTACAAGATATTTTAACAAGAATGAAAAGAATGCAAGGCTATGATGTATTATGGTTACCTGGTATGGACCATGCAGGTATTGCAACACAAGCAAAGGTAGAAGAAAAGCTTCGTGCCCAAAAGATTAGCAGATATGATCTTGGCCGTGAAAAATTTGTAGAAGAAACATGGAAATGGAAAGAGGAATATGCAAGCCATATTCGTGCACAATGGTCTAAATTAGGATTAGGCTTAGATTATTCTAGAGAAAGATTTACGCTTGATGAAGGTCTTTCAAAAGCAGTTCGCGAGGTGTTTGTTTCTTTATACAAGAAAGGGCTTATCTACCGCGGCGAATATATTATTAACTGGGACCCAGCTACCAAAACAGCTCTTTCTGATATTGAAGTAATTTACAAGGATGTACAAGGTGCATTCTATCATATGAAATATCCTTTAGCAGATGGAACTGGTTATATTGAAGTAGCAACAACTCGCCCAGAAACGATGCTAGGCGATTCAGGTGTTGCTGTCCATCCGAAAGATGAAAGATACCAACATCTAATTGGCAAGAAAGTAATTTTGCCAATAGTAGGTAGAGAGATTCCGATTGTTGCAGATGATTATGTGGAAATGGATTTCGGTTCAGGTGCTGTTAAAATGACTCCTGCCCATGACCCAAATGATTTCGAAGTTGGTAATCGTCATAATCTAGAAAGAATTCTTGTAATGCATGAAGACGGCACAATGAATGAGCGTGCAGGAAAATATGAGGGAATGGATCGTTTCGAATGTCGTAAACAAATCGTAAAAGATTTACAGGAAATGGGCGTACTATTCAAAATTGAAGAGCATATGCATTCAGTTGGACACTCAGAGCGAAGCGGTGCTGTAGTAGAGCCATATCTATCTACTCAATGGTTTGTTAAAATGCAGCCATTGGCTGATGAAGCAATTGCATTACAAGGTAAAGAAGAAGAAAAAGTAAACTTTGTGCCAAATCGTTTTGAAAACACTTATATGCGCTGGATGGAAAATATTCGCGATTGGTGTATTTCTCGTCAGCTTTGGTGGGGGCATCGTATTCCTGCTTGGTATCATAAAGAAACAGGAGAAATCTATGTAAACCATGAAGCGCCGGCAGATATTGAAAATTGGACGCAGGATACAGATGTATTAGATACATGGTTCAGTTCAGCGTTATGGCCATTCTCTACATTAAATTGGCCAAATACAGAGGCAGAGGACTATAAGCGTTATTATCCTACTGCTGCATTAGTAACTGGATATGACATTATTTCCTTCTGGGTATCTCGTATGATTTTCCAAGGGATAGAATTTACTGGAGAGAGACCATTTAAAGATGTACTGATCCATGGACTTGTTCGTGATGAGCAAGGACGCAAGATGAGTAAATCTTTAGGAAATGGTGTAGATCCAATGGATGTTATTGCTAAGTACGGTGCAGACTCCTTACGCTATTTCTTATCAACAGGAAGCTCACCAGGTCAAGATTTGCGCTTCAGCATTGAAAAGGTTGAATCAACTTGGAACTTTGCAAATAAAATTTGGAATGCTTCCCGCTTTGCATTAATGAATATGGATGGTTTAGCTAATGATGAAATTGATTTATCAGGCGAAAAATCAGTGGCAGATAAGTGGATCTTAACGAGATTAAATGAAACAATTGAAACAGTAACACGTCTATCTGATCGCTATGAGTTTGGAGAAGTAGGAAGAGTTCTTTATAACTTTATCTGGGATGATTTCTGTGACTGGTATATTGAGATGGCGAAGCTTCCATTATATGGTGAAGATGAAGCGGCTAAATTGACAACTCGCTCGATTTTAGCGTATGTTCTTGATAATACAATGCGCTTATTACATCCATTTATGCCATTCATCACAGAAGAAATCTGGCAAAACCTTCCGCATGATGGCGAATCGATTACTATTGCGAAATGGCCAGAGGTAAATCCTGCGTTTACAGATGAGAAGGCTGCTAATGATATGAAATTGCTTGTGGAGATTATCCGTTCTGTTCGTAATAGCCGTGCGGAAGTTAATACACCAATGAGCAAGAAAATCAGTATTTTATTAAAAGCTAAAGATGAAGAGGTAGAAGCTACGCTCCTTGAAAATAAATCTTTTATTGAGCGTTTCTGTAATCCAGAAACATTAAGTATCGATACAGATATTGCTGTTCCGGATAAAGCGATGACAGCTGTAGTAACAGGTGTTGAAATCATTCTTCCTTTAGAAGGTTTAATTAATATGGAAGAAGAAATAGCTCGATTAAATAAAGAGCTAGAGAAATGGAATAAAGAAGTAGAACGTGTTCAAAAGAAATTAAGCAATGAAGGCTTCGTGAAAAAAGCGCCAGAAAAGGTGATTAACGAAGAAAGAGCAAAAGAGAAAGACTATTTAGAAAAGCGTGCAGCAGTAGAAGCACGTATAAATGAATTAAAAGGTTAATTTCATAGTTGAAAGAAGGGTGTCTCCACTATCCAAACCTTTGAGGCACCCTTCTTCTATGGATGAAGCAGTTACTTTTTAAGATGATACTAGATAAAGGTAAGTATAGATGTACCATAACAATCATTATTCATAAAAGAGGGTGTAGCAATGTTTCATAGTTATGAAGAAGCATTAAATTGGATTCATTCTCGTTTGCGTTTTGGAATAAAGCCTGGGTTAACTAGAATGGAAATGATGATGGAAAAGCTAAATCATCCAGAAAAACAGATAAAAACAGTTCATATAGGTGGAACAAATGGAAAAGGGTCTACCGTTACTTATTTAAGAAATATTCTTCAACAAGCAGGATTAACAGTTGGAACCTTTACATCTCCTTACATAGAACAATTCAATGAGAGAATCAGTGTGAATGGAAAACCAATTAGCGACGAAGAAATTCTCACATTAGCTAATAAATTGCATCCGATTGTGGAAGAAATGGACAAAATGGAAATTGGCGGTCCAACCGAATTTGAAATCATTACTGCAATGTCTTTCTACTATTTTGCTTATATGCATAAAATGGATATCGTTATATATGAGGTGGGATTAGGAGGTCGATTTGATTCAACCAATATCATCTCCCCACTACTTTCTATCATTACAAGTATCGGCTTAGACCATACAGCAATATTAGGGGACACTTATGATCAAATTGCATTTGAGAAAGCTGGAATTATAAAAAAGGGAACCCCTATTATTGCGGCTGTTAAACAAAAAGAGGCGCAAGCTGTCATTGTAAAACAGGCTAACAAGATGGAAGCACCAATTTACTTATTGGATAAAGATTTTACGATAGCTGGCTATCATTCGAAGTCTACAACGGAATCTTTTAACTTAATGTCTCCATTTTTTAAATGGGAGGATTTGCAAATAACAATGTTTGGGAAGCATCAAATAGAAAATGCATCATTGGCAGTAATAGGTGCCGAGCTTTTACGTGACCAATTTGTTTCAATTAATGATGAAAGTGTTAGAAAGGGCTTAATGCTGTCTCAATGGCCAGGGAGATTTGAGATTATTTCAGAAGAACCCCTAGTTGTATTAGATGGTGCACATAATGAAGAAGGAATCGAGGCATTAGTGGATGTATTAGTAAATCGCTATAAAGGGAAGAAGAAAAAAATTATTTTTGCAGCACTCTCTGATAAAAAAACAGATAAAATGATAACTAAACTTGATCAAGTTGCTTCAACGATTACCTTTGTAACATTTGACTTTCCAAGAGCTGCCGATTGTCGCACATTATATAAAGAAAGTAACCATCCATTCAGGTACCAAAACACTGACTGGAAAAAAGCAATTCTTGAACATATGGAAAACATTGAAAAGGATGAGATGCTCCTTATAACTGGGTCCTTGTATTTTATTTCAGAAGTTAAGACATTTTGGAAAAATTTCAAAAAATAACTATATCAAAAAAAATATCTAGATTATTAGGAAAGAAAAGGGTAGTATATATTTATCAGGTTTGAAATGTGGGAATTTTAAGAATATGGTAAAATATTCTCTATTTAACGATATATTATAACAAAATGAATACCTATTATACTTGCAATACGAATATATTGGTTCAAAAGAAGGGGGAAGAGAATGGTAAAACCAAGCTATAAAAAAATAATATGGGCAGTTTGGATATTCCTTCTCCCTTTTGGTCTATGGTTCTCTCATAATATCTATCCTCCGCAAATTCGGGGGAATGAATGGGAGATTCTTGCATTTCTAATATTTATGACAGTTGTGGCGAGTATGCCAATGATCATAAATGGTACGCCGGTATTTTTCTTACAGTGGGCGACATTGTCTGTTTTTCTAATATTCGGATTATTTTTTGAAATTATCCTCGTTCAAATTGCGTTAATAGCAGTATTATATCAAGCGAAGTTGGATAAAAAGACACTTTTTCGTTTGCCTATGAATTCAATCATGTTTTTTCTTGTCTCTTTTTTTAGTGGCATTATCTACTATAGTTTTGGAGGAAAACACGGATTCGATTTAGCTTTCAATTTCCATTTATTTGTTTTGATAAGTTTGTATCTTGTTTCCTATTTGTTGCTTAATACGTTGGGAATCTTTTTGATAGACCGTTTTATCTATAAAAGAAAAGATCGTTTCATTAAAAAGGATTTAATATGGGAAATATTTACAACGATTATTACCTATCCAGTAGGTATTGCGTTATATATTATGTATCAATATGTTGGGCTTGCTGCATTACTTCTAATAGGTGTGCCTTTTATAAGCCTATCGCTCATTTTAAAGCTGTATCATTCAAGTCAAACTGCCAATGACTATTTAAGAAAAACAGCAGAAATTGGACATCAACTTTCTCAAAACTTGTATGTGAATGAAACCGTTGAGTTTTTTATTGAAAAGCTATATGAGTTATTTAAAGTTGATTTTGTGTTTATTCATCAAGTAAATGCTAATAATCAATTAGAAATGATTTCGCGTGTGGAGCAACAGGAAAAGCTACCAATTTTTTCTGAAGTGATGCATGAAAACGAAGGCATATGTGGTCGAGTGTTAGCCTCCCAAAAATCAAGTGTATTTCATTCTAAGCAAGATTGGCAGAATGTAAATAAGGGCTATATGCCTGAAGGAATTCAAAGTGTATTATGCATGCCGCTCATTAAAAATAAAAATGTGATTGGTGTATTATTATTGGGAAGTAAAAAAAAGAAGGCATTTGCCAATATAAAATTAATGGTATTGGATCTTTTATGTACCCAATTTGCCATTGCGCTAGAAAATGCAAAGTACTTTGAGCAAACAAAGGAAAATAGTGAGAAATGTGCTTTAACCAAGCTGTATAATTACCGCTATTTCGAAAAGCTATTAAGTGACCAGTTCAAGGAGCTTAATGAGGAGAAATTGGACAATCTTGCGCTGATTATGCTAGATATTGATCATTTTAAATCGATAAATGATCAATATGGTCATCAGGCAGGAAATGAAATTTTAAAAGCTTTTGCTAAAAGAATTCAAAAGCTTATTGGTGACCACGGAATTGTTGCTAGATACGGAGGAGAAGAGTTTGTGATTCTTCTGACCAATATTGCAAAAAAAGAAGCGCTTGATCTAGCTGAGTTTATCCGCAAGATGATTGCATCTAGACCCTTTGTTATTCAACAAAATATAGACGATTGTCAAAAAATAAAAAATGTAAATATCACAGCTTCATTAGGGTTAGCATATGCTCCAGAAGATGCTGATGAGTCGTTGGCATTGATTCGACATGCAGATAGAGCATTATATGTGGGAGCAAAAAGAGCAGGGCGTAACCGTGTTGGCAGTTATGTGAAATGACTGGAATAAAAAAGAAACAGGGAGTATGGATGAAACCCATCCACTCTTCCTGTTTTCTTTACATTTACAGTTATTATAATCGGGAAGATACTTTGAAATTAATAATTATAATCGACATTAATTTCACTATTCTCTACTCGTAAATCATTAGTGATCGCTGGTATATAAACAGTTTCTGGTGTATTGCTTCCTCCATCATTTTCATCCCCATCGCTAAATCCACTATTACAATTCGTTGCAAAATTATTGGGATTTGTATCAATTTTACTTCTATTGTTGTTATTTGTATCTGAAGATATTGCCGAAGCATACACTTTGCCATTTCCATTTAGATTAAAGTTTCTAGGGATACTTATAGTGCCTCTTACGCATATTTTTGAATCATTACCCATATTTATATCGTTAATTGTTCCATCACCACCAATATAAATAGCTGTTTTTGAGGGGTTATTTATAACCGAAATGGTAGCATTCCCTAAAATACTAATTATACTATTATCTCCAGGGTTATTAATATGATTGATAGTTGCTTTTCCTTTTATTGAAAGAACTGTATTACTAAAGGAACTATTTATATTATCGATCTCTGCCGTGCCGCCAATTGAAATAATGCTATCAGATGTATTATTCCAATTTTTGCTTTCAAAATCACCTTTTACTTCTAATTTGGTTTTTGTGAAGCTATTTCCATTTCTAAACGTAGCTTTCCCACCAACATAAATAGAGGAGTCAATTGTACTAATGTTTTCGAAAGTTCCATCCTTTGCTACTTCAATAATTGAATTATTTAAGGAACTGTTTAAATTGTTAAATTTCGCCTCTCCACCTACATGAATTTTAATTGAAGAAATCCCATTTAAATTTCCAGTAACATTCAAATTATTAGTTGTATAAATGGTGGAATTAGAAAACTGATTAACGTTAGAAGAAATAGTTAATGACCCACTTGTTTTTAAAATTGTACTTATTATATCTGTATTTTTTGTAATCGTTGTATCTTCATTATATTGACAGTTGTTATTGAATTGATAGTTATTTGGAATAGGACTCACGCAAGCTGTCAATACTCCAGGGTCTGGAATATCGTTCCCAGTCAAACCTGTCTTTACAGTGGCTTGGTCATCTGATGTGTCAGTGCTGCCCTCATTAGTACCATCTCCTGTTTCTGTACTAGCTTCTGCTTCCAATACAATGGGATCAAGTTTTATTGGAATGGTAAAGACCGATGATAATGTGATTTCTTTATCTCCATCGATTCCTTTACTATCAAATGTATAGGTAATCCCATCCTGATTACTAGTTTGCTTTATATTTGAAATAATAAAAGAGCTCCCCGCCGAACTATCAACAGAAACAGCTACGTTTTGAAAAAAGGTGCGATTTATTGTTTCTAGTTCCGTTTTTATTTTCTCCATATATTGATTGGAAGCAATTGCAGTTAATTTATTAAAATAAGCGGATTTATTGATTTCTGCTTCTGTAGCTTCCTTATTATTAGCTGTAATTTTTCCGAATGTGTCACTTATTTGTTTTGAAATCGATTGATTGATACTATCCTTAAAAGCACTATTTGCTTTTACTTCGCTACTTTTATTGTATAAGGCTGTTTTATAATAGGTGATTCCCATCTCGGCAATGGAAACAGCTTGTGCATTATCTTCTGTTATCGTAATCTGTTTAGAATTAGTAATCGATACACCAACAATAGAGATATAAAGAATACTAAAGACGGATATAAGGACAAGAATCAATATAAGTGTATTTCCTTTTTCGTTAAAATAACGCAATGACAAATTCCCTCCTTTCTATTTTAATCGTGATAATGTTGCGGTTGTTTGATAGGTTTGGTTTTCCTTATCTTTGCTCGTAATTTTAATCGTTAGGATGACATCCTCTTTGAGAGGATTAACAGTAAATGAATTAGGAATATAGGTATTATTTGTTCCATTTCTACTCATCAGCTCATATCGAAATTTTTTATTCTGAAAGGTAATCTTTTGCTTCCCATCCACCGTAATATACGAAGCATTTGGATTTTGATCAAATGTAATAGAATACGAATCAGAAGTCTGATGTATTTTTGTCATACTTGAAACCATATAGTTCGCTTCTTGCTGTAATAAGGTTTTATCATTGACTACTTTCGAGAAGTGAATTCCTTGAAAAAAGAACTGATAGATAAGGACTAGCACAATCGAACCGAGTGCAATAGAAATTAGCAATTCAATTAAAGTAAGTCCTCTTTCGTTTTGAATCGACATCTTTTTTCTCCCTTTATTTTTTCGTAATATATCCGTATATATTGCTGTTTAATTTATCTTGTTCATCAAAAACGTCAATCCGTATTTTATAAAGCGTATTTGCTCCCTTTAATGTTTCCTCCCGGTAAAATAGATAAAGATGAATAAAATAGTTATTTTCTTTAAAGATTAATTCTATAACATCTGAATTGCGATTTATATTTGTTAATAAATCTAAATCGCTTGTATTTATGGATGCAGATGGATTATCTGTTAGATTAATCAATTGTTTATGTAAAGTACTTTCACTATTTTGAGCTTGGACTAACCAACTCTTTGCTAGTGTAACACTTGTTAACTTCTCATCTGTCTTCTGATTAAAGGAAGATACTTGAGGAAAAAAAGTGAGAAAGGACGTAATGAGAATACTTAATAAAACAATCGAAACTAAAATTTCTATTAATGAAATGCCTTTATCATTTTGTATGAAACGCTTAAATGGCATGCTTTTGCCTCCACTCCTAGATGGAAATTTAAAATAGAAAGTATAAGAAAAATATTATGTGAAACTTTTGACCTATTCTTTTAAAATAATTGATTCTATTATACAATACATAGGATAAGAAAAAACGAAAAATTGTAGGACTAAATGCATTGGAAAATAGATAAGCTCTAGTTTGTTCTTACTATTTAGAATAGTGGTGATTAAAATGCAAGTATTATTAATCTCTATCGTTTGTTTACTAATTATTACAATAATTTTTGTTGTTTTTCCTTCTAGTATGACAATCAAGGGAAGATTTGTAGTGGTTGTGGTTGCTTTTGTGCTATCAAATATCGGCTTGGCTGTGCAATATTTATATGAGAATTATATGATTAGTTTAGGTAGTCTGTTGCTTTTAGTTTTGATGCTACCTTTATTAATGCAAAAAAGCGCTCGTTTTTTCTTTAAAGAAGAAATACATAGTGAATACATTACAACGTATACGGCAAAAGACATGAATAAGCAGAATATAGAATTAGAAGAAGAACTGTTAATTATGGATAAAGGGAAGCCTGCATTAAAAAAAGAGGGAAAAATAACATCTAACACAATAGTGGAAGAAGTAGAACAAGCCGAACGAAAACCTATTAAGGAAGTAGAATTTCCGCCCATTAAAGTGGACAACAACTCTAGTGTAATGGTTTCTTCAGAGGAAACAGAGAATGTAAAAAAGCAAGAAGAGGAAAAGGATTGGGTCTATGCTACATTAAATACTACCGAGGCTCATCCAAAAGAGGATTATTGGAAAAATGATAATGTAATGGTCAGGGAAAACTCGATTGAAGCTTTTTTAGAAGAATTAAATGCTAATAAAGATAATGATAAAGAGGAAGAACAACTAGAGGAAATAGAAGAAAAGCCAAACAGACGATATTTAGAGAGGTTAGAAAAAATTAGAATTTTAGACAACAGTAATTTACCAAAAGATAAGGATTAAAAACTGATCTGAAAATTTAAGTGCAAACAAAAGGAGTCTCTAAAGCCGTTTTTTTAGAAAGGTAGAATACAGAATGGATAAAAAAACTTTCACTTTATTTATTAGGCTTTTTATAGCAACATTTTTCCTTTTTGGAGGCACCAGTTTAGGTGTTTACGCCTTTCAGAAGGCAGATAAAGAAGAGCTTTACCCCATTAATACAAGTGTAGCTGGGATAAGCATTGGAGGATTAACAGAATTAGAGGCAAAAAATATGCTTGAAAATCATCTTATTGGTTGGAAAGCCAATGCTAAATATGAGTTTCAATATAAAGAAAAAACGGTTCAGATAAGTAATGATATATTTGCCTTTGATGTAGAACAAACACTAAAGAATATAACGGAAAACAGTGCAAATGATTTTGTTGTAAATGTAAGGGAAGAAGTTTTACAAACGGAATTGGAACAGTATAATTCGTTTTCCATGGAAGATATCGATATTGATCTTTTCAAATCAGCATTATTAGAAGCCGCATCCATTCTTCAAGTAGATAAGAAATTAGCTGTAGAAGAATACTTTGCTTCCTATGTTTCCGGAAAAGATTTGTTAAATACCGTCGAAATGACAGTGCCTGATCAAATAGAAGAATTGGAATCCGTTATTCCATCTATTAAAGAAATCACTATATTACCAAAAACAACTTTTTCTTTATTAGGATTATTAGAGGATGTAAATCAGAAAGGTGCAAAGGATGAAACGGTAAGTATACTGGCAACAGGTATTTATCAATTAGTTCTTCAAACCAATTTTGACATAAGAGAGCGTACAATAAGCAAGGAGCTTCCTGATTATGTAGATGTTGGTTATGAAGCGAAAGCAAGCTTTCGTAGTCAACTAGATTTACGCTTTACTAATCCAAATGAACATGCTTATATTATCGCTCTTAAGGTAGAGGAGAATCAATTAATCCTTCAATTAAAAGGGCAGGAATTTCCGAATCGTTATGAGATTGTTATAGAGGAGAAGGAAGAATATGAACCAAAAACAATTGTCCAATTTGATTCTTTGCTTGAGGGAGATCAGGTAAAGGTTAAACAGGAAGGGAAAAATGGTATCTCTGTTGTTGTCATCAAAGAAGTACTGGATAAAAACGGAGATCAGGTAAAAAGAGAATCAATCGCTACGGACTATTATCCACCTGTTTATAGGGAAGAAGTTCGAGGATTGCCAAATAACAAGGACATAGAGCAAACAGATAGTAAGGAAGATGGCGAAGAGGCACCAATAGAGGAAGATTTAAATGATCATGCAATAGAAGATTCCACAATGGACGAAGAGAATAATCCAAATCAAGAAATCGATCAGGAAAAGGAAGATGATGATCTAAACGATTCGATAGAGGATGACCAAATTATTGAAAAATAGCCAAGTAACATCCATTAAGGAAAATGTCGTTTTTCATACATAATACCAAATAGGTAAAGGAAGATGATAATGAAGAATACTCGTAAACGACTAGGGGATTTATTAATAGAGGCTAATCTGATAACACAAGAGCAATTAGACGAGACATTGGCTAGAAAAAGTTCTAATCAAAAGCTTGGAGATGCGTTACTTAAAGAGGGATTAATCACGGAACAGCAGCTTATAGAAGTGCTGGAATTTCAGCTTGGAATTCCTCATATTAGTTTATATCGGTATCCTTTTGAGCAAAATCTTTTTTCACTCGTACCAAAGGAAACAGCCAAAAGAAATATTCTTATTCCTTTAAAAATTGAGGGAGATAAACTTTTTGTTGCGATGGCGGATCCTATGGATTATTTTGCCATTGACGACCTTCGCCTAACGACTGGATTTCAAATTGAGCCGGCAATAGCAACAAGAGATGATATTATTCGGGCCATTAATAAATACTATGATGTGGATGATGAGTTTAAAGAATTGCTTTTTCCTGTGGAACAAGAGGAAGAAGTTGATTTAGATGTTGTTCAAGATTCTCCCATTATTAGGCTAGTCAATCAGCTAATAACAAATGCTATTCATGCAAAAGCAAGTGATATTCATATTGATCCCCATGAAACAAAGGTAACGATTCGTTATCGGATTGATGGAGTTCTTCGCACAGAAAGAATTTTGCCAAAGCATATGCAAAGTGTTTTGATTGCCCGGATAAAAATATTGGCTAATCTGGATATTACCGAATATCGTCTACCACAGGACGGCAGAATTAAGTTTAATCTGGAATTGCACCCAGTAGATTTGCGCATTTCCTCCATCCCGACTGTATATGGGGAAAAAATTGTAATGCGGATACTTGACTTAGGGAGTGCTTTAAATGACATTACAAAGCTTGGATTTCATCCCTACAATCTCCAATTATTTAATAAAATGCTTAAGAAGCCGAATGGGATTGTGTTGATAACAGGTCCAACAGAATCAGGTAAATCATCCACTTTATATGCAGCATTAAATCAGTTGAATAATGAGGAAGTCAATATTTTAACCATTGAAGATCCAGTAGAATTTCAATTGGAAGGGATTAATCAAATTCAAGTAAATGTAAATACAGGCATGGACTTTGCAGTTGGTTTGCGTTCTATTTTAAGGCAGGATCCAAATATTATCATGGTCGGAGAAATTCGTGATAAGGATACAGTAGAAGTGGCCATTCGCGCTTCCTTAACTGGTCATTTAGTGCTCAGTACTCTTCATACGAATGATTCTATAGGAACGATTACCCGCTTAATTGATATGGGAGTAGAGCCATTCTTAGTAGCATCTTCTTTAAATGGAATCGTTGCACAGCGATTAGTAAGAAAAGTATGTCGAGATTGCAAAAGAGAAGAAGCGGCTACCAAAAGAGAAATAGAGATTTTTGCAAGAAGAGGTATGTCTATCGAGCATATTGTTCGCGGAAAAGGCTGTTCTTCTTGTAATATGACAGGTTATCGCGGCCGAATCGCGATTCATGAGGTTCTAGTTATGAATGAAGAGATAAGAAAATTGATCATGAACGGTGAATCTTTTCTAAAGGTAAGAGAGCAAGCAGAAAAGGATAAAACCGTGTTTTTAATTGATGATGGGTTATTAAAAGTGAAACAAGGGATTACAACAACGGAAGAAGTACTAAGAGTCGTTCTTCCTGAATAGAGGGGAATATCTTGAAAGAGAAATTAGATGAGATTTTGAAGACTGCTTATGAAAATCGAGCTTCTGATGTTCATTTAACGGTAGGGATACCGCCTGTTATCCGCATAAATGGAGAATTGAAAAGGATTGGTGAAAAAAGCTTGGTGAAAGCTGAAACAGAAGGAATGGCAAAGGAAATTACTCCTGAAACGTTATGGGAAACTTTTTTAGAAAAAGGGGAATTAGATTTCTCCTATGAAATAAAGGGTCTTTCTCGCTTCAGAGTCAATATCTTTAAACAGCGTGGACAAGTATCCATTGCCTTGAGAATTGTGCCAACAGCCATTCCGACGATTGAACAGCTTGGTATGCCAGCTATACTACGTAAAATAGCGGAAAAACAACAAGGTCTTGTACTTGTAACAGGTCCTACTGGTAGCGGAAAATCGACCACTTTAGCAGCAATGATTCGGTATTTAAATGAGACATCCCATAAGCATATTATTACTCTTGAAGATCCAATTGAATATTATCATTCACATGGAATGTCGATTATTGACCAACGAGAGGTTGGCTTTGATACAAATAATTTTGCAAATGGGCTGCGTGCAGCATTAAGGCAAGATCCAGATGTAATCTTAGTAGGGGAAATGCGAGATTTAGAAACGATTCAAACTGCAATTACTGCTGCGGAAACGGGTCATCTCGTATTGGGAACATTACACACCTCTGGAGCACCAGCAACAATAAATCGAATAATTGATGTGTTTCCACCAGAACAACAGCAACAAATTAGAATTCAATTAGCTTCTGTGTTAGTTTCGGTTGTGTCTCAGCGCCTTTTCCCGACAGCCAATAAAAGAGGCAGAGTTGTTGCTTTGGAGATTCTCCTAAACAATTCAGCAGTGGCTAATTTGATTCGTAATGAGAAGATACATCAAATCATGAATATTATGCAAACATCCAAATCACAAGGAATGGTAACATTAGAAAATAGCATTAAAGAGCTTGTTCAATTTGGGCATATTCATCAAGATTTAGCTGCGCAATATTTACAGGAGTTGTCAATTAATGGCTCGATTTAAGTATACCGGGAGAACGATACAAGGAAAACGAGAGGGAAGCATTAATGCATCATCAAAGCGTGAGGCATTATTTTCACTAAGGGAACAAGGTATTCGAGTTACAGAAATAATGGAAGTCAAAGAATCATTCTTTACAAAGGATATTGTCATTGGCAATCCTGTGAAATTGCAGGATATGGTCATTTATTTACGACAGTTTGCAACGCTTTTGTCTGCAGGAATTTCCATTATCGATTCCACAAGAATACTTGCAGAGCAAACCTCAAGTAAAGTACTACGAAAGGTTTTAAAAGCAGTGGAAGAGGATTTAAGGGAAGGAAATCCTCTGTCTAATGCTGCAGAAAAGCACAGGAGAGTATTTTCGCCAATGTTCATCAATATGGTTCGAGCTGGAGAAGCGAGTGGTAATATGGATGAAACACTTGAACGATTAGCTATCCATTACGAAAGACAGCATTTTACAAAACAAAAGATTATTTCTGCACTTGCTTATCCGGCAGCTGTTGGATTACTTTCTATTTTTGTTGTCGTCTTTTTGTTAATTTATGTTGTGCCAATTTTTGTTGGAATGTTTGCTAGTTTAGGCGGAAAATTGCCGTTCATTACCCAATTTGTGCTAGATGCAAGTGCTTTTGTCCAATCTTACTGGTGGTTAATTGCATTTGTGGTCATACTAATTACGATTGTGTTTATACTGCTTCGAAATAATGAAACGTCTAAATATTATTTGGATTATGCGGTATTAAGGATGCCGGTTATTGGGAAGCTACTACAGAAGGCAGAACTAGCAAAAATGACACGTACACTAAGCTCGTTATTTTCTAGTTCTGTTCCAATATTGCAAGCATTAACCATTGTTGAATCAGTAGTAGAAAATAAAGTAATTGCAGAAGTGGTGAATAAATCCCATGCTGCATTGGAAAATGGTCAGTCGCTGATTGAGCCTATGAAAAAGCACTGGGCCTTTCCCCCTCTTATTACCCAAATGATTGCCATTGGGGAGGAGACAGGCTCCTTAGACCTCATGCTTGGGAAAGTTGCTGACTTTTATGAAAAAGAAGTGGAAGTTAGTACAGATCGGCTAAAAGCCATTTTGGAACCTTTATTAATTGTTCTTTTAGCTGGCCTTGTTGGGGTTATCGTTTCCGCGCTGATGATACCAATGTTTGAAATTTTTAACCAAGTGGATAATTACTAAGAAAAATATGTAATATTCCAAAAAAATAATTCTTCCTTTTAAAAAGAGAATCTGCTAAAGTACTACTTAGAATAGTAAAAAAGTACTAGGGAGGCAATAAAAAATGAAAAAAATAATAAATCGTATAAAAAATCAAAAAGGTTTAACGTTAATTGAGCTATTAGCAGTTGTCGTTATTCTTGGAATTATTGCAGCAATCGCTGTTCCGAGTGTTGGGAAAATAATCGACAACACAAAGAAAGATGCTCATGTGGCAAACGCACAGCAAATGATTAATTCTGCTAAATTGGCTGTATCGGCTGATACTGGGTTGTTGCCGAGTTCGGGTTCGAAGATTATCACCATGGCTTATTTAGAGGAACAGGGTTATTTAGATGTAGTGAAAGATCCTGATGGAGGAAGCTATGAAAAAGGAACTACTACTAGCCCTACTACTGGTGGGAATTTCTCTTATGTAATAATAACAAATGATGAAGCTGGTAAATATAGTTATAAGGCTAGATTATTTGGAAGTGAGCGAAAAATAAATGAAACCCCTGAAGCAGAATTAGCTAGGGAAAAAGTAGTATCAATAGCTGCTGATTAAGGAAAAGTTGTATATAATGCTATTCCTAATCTTCCTATACGGACTCCTCTTTGGCTCCTTCTTTAACGTAGTCGGTCTAAGAGTCCCTGTTAATCAGTCGATTGTTGCTCCGCGGTCAGCCTGTCCAAAATGTGGACATACTTTAAGCTGGTATGAATTAATACCTGTATTATCTTATATTTTTCAAAAGGGGAAATGCAGTCAGTGTAAGACTGCAATTTCCCCAATTTACCCGATTGTCGAATTGATAACCGGTCTTTTGTTTATTTTGGCACCAGTTAAATTAGGATGGTCAAATGAACTTTTTGTTGCCTGGACACTTATCTCCTTGCTTATGATTATATTGGTGTCCGATCTTGCTTATATGATCATTCCAGATAAGGTATTGATTGTATTTTCCATCCTCCTTATTATAGAAAAAATATTCATTCCCCAAAATTCTTGGGCTTTCTCTATTTCAGGGGCAGCTGTTGGCTTTTTCTTATTGTTATTCCTTGCCGTTATTAGTAAAGGCGGCATGGGTGGCGGAGATATCAAACTGTTTGCAGTCATTGGCTTTGTCCTTGGTCCGAAATTAGTTTTACTAGCTTTTTTCCTTGCTTCCTTATTTGGTGCTTTAATTGGTATAATTGGAATGTTATTAAAGCAATTTAAGAAGAGGGAGCCAATTCCGTTTGGTCCATATATTGTTTTAGGCACGCTTATCGCCTATTTTTATGGATTGGAGTTACTAGATTTTTACTTTCAACTTCTTAACATATAAGGAGATATCATATGGGATTGTTTCGAAACAAAAGAACTGTCCAGCTCATTTTTAATGATCATTCCATTCGATATATGGAAATGAAACAAATTAATCCTCCTCAACCAATCAAATGGGGGGAAAGGATTTTGGCAGAAGGTGTCATTAGAAATGGAAAAGTGGTCAATAAAGAAAGCTTGCAGTTAATTTTAGAAGAATGTGCGGAGACTTGGAAAATAAAGAAAAGGGACATTCAGATGGTCGTTCCTGATGCGCTAATTATTATTCGGAAAATATCCATTCCAGCAGATATAAAAGAAGATGAATTAAAAGAGTATTTATACTTAGAAATTGGCACATCCATCCATCTCCCATTTGAAGAGCCGGTCTTTGATACGGTTGTTCTAAAAGAAGAAGACGAAAAAAAGGAAGTTTTATTCATTGCTGCACAAGCAGAATTAGTTCAGGAATATGTGGATGCTCTAACAGAAGCAAAGCTATATCCAGTTGCTGCAGATATTTCCTCGTTAGCAGCCTTCCGTATATATGAACGACTTTATACAGCTGCAGAAGAGGAGAGACTGTTATTTGTACATATGGATTTAGAAAATGTGAATATAACTATTTTTGAACATGGATATCCGATTTTTGCCCACTTTTTGCCGCTTACCTTTATACGCGAGGATTGGGAAATTCGAGTAAATCGGTCACAGCAATCAGAGCTTTCCTTTCAAGGAGATATCGAGGAGCTTATGATTGAATATGATAATATTTTTCGAGAAGTAAACCGATTAATGGATTTTTATCGTTATTCTATTCATCAAGGAAGAGAACAATTGATGAAAATTATTTTGACGGGTGATCACCCTATGCTACCAACCATGAAAGAAGAATTATCTACTCGTTTTGAGCTGCCTATTATTATGCCAGAAGTAGATAGCCTATTAACTGGATTTAAGCGATCTTTGCCAAGTGGCTTTCACCTTGTTTTAGGATTAGCTTTAAAAGAGGTGAAATAGATGTTAGTGGATATCAATTTACTCCCAAAAAGAGAAAAAAGAAGTAAAAAATCCGTTTATATTCTTTTTATTTTTGCTGGGGTGGCACTGCTTAGTATAATTGTGATGCTGTTTATTGGCCAATCCATTCAGAAAAAGAATGATGAATTGGCAAAACAAGTAAATACAATGAAGGAACAAGTGGAATTATCTCAAACGCTGCTTACTACCTATGAAAATTCAAATGCTGCAGCAGAATTAGAAAAAGCAGTCATTTGGGCAGAGGACTATCCTTTAAAAACCGTTCCAGTAATAAGAGAGTTAACTTCCTACCTACCAGAGCGGGGGTTTATTCTATCTTTTCTTTATAATGAAGATGGAACAATTCAATTAGAGGCTCAATTTGATACAACTAGAGAAGCTGCCTATTATTTAAAGAGATTAATGGATTCAGCGTGGATTACTGATGTTACACTCTCTAAACTATCAACAACGACCATTACTACTTCTGTTGATGAAGGAGCTCTTTCTACAGAGCAAGATGTACAAAGATACATTGGTTCTTTTCAAATCTTCCTAAATAAAGAAACGATTAAAGAGGAGGAGCAAATGGATCAGCAAGAAAAGGAACAAGGAGATTCTAATTCATGAACCTTGATAGGCATAGATTGTTTACCATAAGTAGTATGCTGATTATATTCTGTTTTTTAGCAGGAATGTATTTCTTTTATTTACAGCCTAAGATTGTTGAAAATAATAAAAAAAATGATCAGATTGAGACAGAGCAACAGCTATTATCAGTGATAGAAACAAATATTCAAGAGAAGAAAGAATCTGGAGAAAAAAATACATTTGAATTGCAAAAAAGTGTTCCGATAAAACCGCTAACAGATCAACTGTTAATCGATATCGAAAAAGCAGAGCTACTTTCAGAAACGACGATACAGAATATGGTATTTAGTGATGGTGAGGTAGAAGTTGATTCTACGGATAATACCGGGATATTACAAGAACAATTTGATACAAGCACAAGCCTAGAAACCGAGGAAGAGACGAAAGAGGAGAATTCCGAGGAAACGGAGCTTTCATCTATAGAAATGCCTTCTGGGATGAAAGAGATGACTGCTACTCTTGAAATACAAGCACAGGACTACTTTGGATTGGAAAAGTTTATATCTGAAATGGAGAATAATGAGCGGATTGTATTAGTAAGAAATATAAACTTCTCTGGTGAAGAAGAAAAAACGACTGTTTCAGATGAAGAAAATCAGTTAGTAACATTTTATGTTACTTTTTCCGTCTTCTATATGCCGGAACTAGTAGATTTACAAGAAAGCTTGCCTAAACTAGATGTTCCGTCACCTGGCAATAAAATAAATCCTTTTGCTAACTAATGGCGAATAATTAAATAATTTGACGAAATCATTCTATAACAAGACGACAAAAGTCTTGTTATTTTTTTTTGCTTATATGATAGGATAAACAAAATAAATGAAAATGGGGGTAGGACGAGTGAATGAAAAACCGGAGAATCGCAAAACGATAACGATAAAAATCAACGGAAAAGACCGTCCATTCCAAAAAAAGGATACAGATGAAACAATGGAACGGAATGAACCTTCTGTTTTTCATAAGGACCAAAATAATAAAAAAAAGGAAGATACTGTTTTTAGCGAAGAGTCTGCAGCTGGACAAGAAGCAGAGCTAGAAGAAAGCTTTGATTGGATTCTTCCTGTACCAGAGGAAATGCCAGCAAAAAATAAAGAGAAAAGCATGTTTAGCTTTCAATCACCTTTGAGTAAAAAGGACAAGCCAACATCTTTTTCAAAGAGTGTTAAAAGTAAAGAAGGCAAAAAAAAGAGTTTGCCTAAGGAGATTGTAGCTTCTATTTTCTTTGCCGTCTTTTTTGCAGTCATATTAGGAACTAGCTTTGGGTTTATTTTATTAAACATGGTAAGTAGTGATCAGACTAGCACGACAAATGGGAATATAACTGCTTCAGCCAATATTTCTCAAAATAATGATGGACAAGCTTCTTCTGCTACGGAAAGTGCTACAAAAGCAGATATTAGCACATATGTCCTTCAAGCGAATGTTTTTTCTAATGAAGAGCGAGCAAAAAATGATCAAAAAAAATTAACAGAAGAAGGGACAGTTAGCCAAATTATTCCTTTAGAAGAAAAACAGTTCCTTCTGTTAGGGGTTACGAGTAATTTAGAAGATGCGAAAATCTGGCAAAAGGAAGTAGAAGGATCCTATGCAAAAGAGATGATTTTTAATGGGAAAGAAGTAAATAATGTCTCTAAGGAAGAGAAAGCTGTTATTGAAGGGTCGTCAGCTATTTATTATTCTGTTCTCCAAATCGTAACAAGTGCTCAATTTGATAAAGCAATTTCTGAGGATGATAGAAGTAAGTTGGAGGAGGAGCTTGCGATAGTGGATGAGAAGAATGTCTCTGCTATTACAAATGAAAAAATTCAAACCATGGCAACACACCTAGCGAAGGGTGGCGAGCTTGCAATGAATTTAACAACAAATAGTAGTCAAAAAGAAATAGAGGCAGTTCAACAGCAATTGTTAGATTACTTAGCCACATATGTCGCGCTATGATTTTTTCAGTAGAATATTAGTAGGGAGCGAAAAACGTTATTAACGAAGCGCTCCTTTTTTGTTTTTTCAAGAGGAGAATGCTTATTAGATGTACTATCAATGGTAGAGAACAAAGTAATAGTATAGCAATTAAAACAGCATTTATTATATCAAAATAATTATGGGAATATTTCTACAAATTTCGGCATATTACATTTCATTTACTATTCGATAAAAAATTACGTTTCAAAATTGTGTATCCTGTCATTCTTTGATAGGATTAATTTGTATCTCTCAATTTGAAAAGTAGGTAGGTGTAATAATGTTAAAGCAAACCCTCATATTGGCCTCTTCTTCTCCTCGACGAAAAGAGCTCCTTGAAGAACTCCAAATACCAATTGTTATATCCAGTAGTAACGTAGATGAAAGCTTTGATCCTACTCTTGCCCCAGAAGAAATTGTTATGTATTTAGCGAGAAAAAAAGTCGAAGCAGTTTATTCTAATGACAAAGAATCATTTATACTAGGTGCCGATACGGTAGTATGTCTAGATGGTGTCATACTAGGAAAGCCTCGTACAAGGGAAGAAGCATCTCAAATGCTGAGTCAGCTTTCAGGAAAAACGCATTCTGTATATACTGGTGTCGCTATTATGGCAAATGGAATATGCTCTACATTCTATGAAAAAACGGACGTGTTATTTTGGGAATTAATAGATGAAGAAATACACGATTACTTAGACACCGGGGAACCATTTGATAAAGCAGGTGCGTATGGAATTCAAGGAGTAGGCAGAATACTAGTGAAAGAAATTAAAGGAGATTATTTCACCGTAGTTGGTCTTCCGATTTCTCGAACAGTACGCGAATTAAAAGCAAAAGGCTTCAGTATGCCTCATTAAAATCAATGGTCCCTTATTCTATTCTTCCCAAAATCGACAGATAAGGGAGGAACAAATAAAAATGGATTCTATGTTAATAAGAGATTTTCCAGATGATGAACGACCGAGAGAACGTTTTATCAAACAGGGACCAGAGAGCTTGGCTAATCATGAATTAATCGCCTTATTGATTCAAACAGGTTCCAAAAACGAATCTGTCCTAACATTAGCTAATAAGCTTTTAATCCATTTTGATGGACTTCGTTTACTGAAGGATGCAAGTCTTGATGAGTTAAAAGCGATAAAAGGAATCGGTACAGCAAAAGCTATACAACTGATGGCAGCAATCGAGTTAGGTAGACGTGTTTCCAATTTAGAATTCACAGATAGATATTGTATTCGTTCTCCAGAAGATGCTGCCAAATATATGATGAATGAAATGAGATTTTTAACGCAAGAACATTTCGTTTGTTTATATTTAAACACTAAAAACCAAGTAATGCATAAGCAAGTTGTTTTTATTGGAAGTTTAAATGCGAGTATTGTCCATCCCCGGGAAGTATATAAGGAAGCATTTAGAAGATCTGCAGCATCGATTATCTGTCTTCATAATCATCCCTCTGGTGATCCTTCGCCAAGCAGAGAAGATATTGAAGTTACAAAAAGGTTAGTCGAATGCGGGAAAATTATTGGAATTGATTTGCTAGATCATATCATAATTGGGGAAAATAAATTTATCAGCTTAAAAGAAAAAGGCTACGTATGATGCTGTTCTTTTTTGAAGATATAAGCTATAATATATTTTATGATTTTTTGGCTATTTCTGTCTAATCATGACAAAATATAGATATGTAACAATTAGAAGATAATTACAAAGAGGAGAATATCTACCTACTTTATAATATTGCATTAGTTTCAGAAAGGGAGATACATTTATGTTAGGTTTTGGAACAAGAGATCTTGGAATTGATTTAGGAACAGCGAACACGCTAGTTTATGTAAAAGGAAAAGGAATTGTAGTAAGAGAGCCTTCTGTAGTTGCACTACAAACAGATACAAAGAGTATTGTAGCAGTTGGTAACGATGCGAAGAATATGATCGGTAGAACGCCTGGGAATGTTGTTGCATTGCGTCCTATGAAAGACGGGGTAATTGCTGATTATGAAACAACTGCAACAATGATGAAATATTATATTAAGCAAGCGATTAAAAATAAGGGCTATTTCTCAGGCAAACCTTATGTAATGGTTTGTGTACCCTCAGGAATTACAGCCGTTGAAGAGAGAGCTGTAATCGATGCAACGCGTCAAGCGGGTGCAAGAGATGCTTATACAATTGAAGAGCCATTTGCTGCTGCAATTGGGGCGAATCTTCCAGTATGGGAGCCAACAGGAAGCATGGTAGTGGATATCGGTGGTGGTACAACAGAAGTAGCCATTATTTCTCTTGGTGGTATTGTTACTAGCCAATCGATTCGAATTGCTGGTGATGAAATGGATGATGCAATCGTTAATTATATTCGTAAAACGTATAACTTAATGATTGGGGAAAGAACTTCTGAAAGCATTAAAATGGAAATTGGAAGTGCTGGAAATCCAGACCAAATTGAAAACATGGATATTCGTGGTAGAGATTTATTAACAGGACTACCAAAAACAATCAAAATTACTGCAGATGAAATTGCTAAAGCATTAAAAGATACAGTCACGGCGATTGTAGATGCAGTGAAAGTAACATTAGAAAAAACACCGCCAGAATTAGCAGCAGATATTATGGATCGCGGAATTGTTTTAACAGGTGGTGGAGCATTGCTTCGAAATCTTGATAAAATTATCAGTGAAGAAACGAGTATGCCTGTTGTCATAGCAGAAGATCCATTGGATTGTGTTGCTATCGGAACTGGTAAAGCTTTAGACCATATTCATTTATTTAAAAATAAAGCAAAAGATTCACGATAATTTTACTCGAGGTGTATAAGCATGCCACAGTTTTTTATGAATAAACGCCTGATTATTTTGCTTGTTAGCATCATTATTCTCGTGGCATTAATAGGGTTTTCTTTGAGTGACCGAAATAAATTAACCTGGCCGGAGCAATTCGTAAAAGATACAACCGGCTGGGTTCAAACCCTTGTTTCCAGACCTGCCCATTTTGTGGTGGGTTTTGTTGATAATGTCAAAGCATTAAAGGATACATACGAAGAGAATAAGGAATTAAAGGCGAAGCTAGAGGAAAATGCTCAGCTTAAATACCAGGTTCAAGGTCTCAAAAAAGATGTCCAAGCATTGCAAGAAACATTAGAAGAAAAAGAATCATTAAGCGATTATACCCTAATGAAAGCAACGGTAATTCGCAGAAATCCATCGCAATGGACGGAGCTAGTTACCATTAATCGAGGGGAAAATGATGGCGTTGAGAAAAATATGGCTGTTATTACTTCTGCTGGATTAATAGGGAAAATAAAATCAGTCGCTCCAAATACTGCTACTGTGCAACTATTGAGCTCTGAAGATCCGGCTAATCGAATCTCAGCTTTTATTCAGCCAAAAGATGAGGAAGAGAATAAAGATAAAACAGATGTTTTTGGCATTATTGCTGATTATGATAAAGAGACGAAGCAATTGATTATGACATGGGAAGAAGTCCCGAACGGATTAAAAGTGGAAAAAGGACAGCTTGTTACGACATCAGGAATGGGTGGAGTCTTTCCGAAAGACTTAGCAATTGGAACAGTAGAAAAAGTAGAGCCTGATGAAAATGGTCTGCAGAAAAAAGTGTTCATTAAACCAGCTGCGGATTTCTATGATATTGAGCATGTAATGGTAGTAGATAGGGAAGCTTTATCCCCTGAAGAGGATGAACAATGAGAAAAGTTTTAATTGGTTGCTTAATCTCATTTATGTTTATATTAGAGAGTGTTTTTCTGGAATTATTACCGACAGACCTTTTTGGAGGGAATTTGATATTCGTTCCGTATTTTCTCCTCATTACCATTCTATTCTTTTCTGTTTATGGAAATAGAAATGTTGGTGTGATCTATGGTTTTGTTTTTGGATTACTTTTTGATATTGTTTATACAGAAATTTTAGGTATCTATTTTTTTGCTTTCCCTTTTATCATCTATATTTTTAATAAATTGATGAAAATTTTTCATAGCAATATTGTGGTTGTTTCCGTGATGTGCTTGCTTGCTGTCTCGGCGCTAGAAATAATTGTTTATCAAGTGATAAAAGTTATAAATCTTACAACAATAGATTTTGCGAACTTCCTTCATTTAAGACTTTTTCCCTCTCTTGGGCTGAATCTTATTTTTATCGTAATTGTCGCATATCCATATAAACGTTTATTCGAGAAGTATGCAGCAGAGCTAAAAGAATGATATAGTTAGAAGTGAAATAAATTTCAGGTTGGACATTTCGTGTCTCGATCTGAAATTTATTTGATTGAAGAACTGTCTTCCACTTTAAGGTTAAAAAAGAGTTTAGCTTATCTTTAGTCTATTCGGTGTTTAGCACAAGCAGACAACCCTTTAAGTCTTCCTTTTTTAGGATTGCACGTCAACAAATGCTACCGATCTTTCCTGTTTCTTCATCATATTTGAGAAAAGGCGCTTCCATATTATGAATTTTTGAGAAATATATTTTGCTTGAAAAGGAATTTTAAAAACGTTTGTCGAATGATATTAAATAGGAATTAGAAACCATTGAATAGAGCTCTAAAGTCCTTAACAATTAATGTTATGTATGGATTTGGGTAAGACGCTTGTTAAAAGGGCAAGAAGTAAGGGGAAAATATTTTTGTATGTTAAAACGCATTTATGAAAAGAGTAAATGCTCTAGCTAAAGTGTCAACCATCTATCAAATGAAAAGGTGAGCTTGAATATGTGTGCACCATATTTATTCAGGTTTGATAACACTACATTATTTGATTAGGATGATTGCGCTTTTTTATGCAAAGTGAGATTTATAAGTATTACGATATCGAGCATTTGCGTCCATTTGCCTAATGTGGTTAAAACTATATCCTGTTTGTACAATAGCATAAACAGAAGTATTTTATGTATTTTAGTGGTTACGGGATGAAAGGAGACGCTTACGCTTTTCTTACAGAGGTGAACAACTTGATATGAAAAAAAGGCAGCTAGTAACAATTAAAGGAACGAAGAATGGACTGGGCCTACATCTGAATGATAATTGTTCATATGAAGAGTTATTAAGAGAACTCCAGTTTAAATTAAATGAAAGCTCGAGTCTGCATAATGAAAAACGAGATATAAAAGTGACAGTAGAGCTTGGAAATAGATATGTAACAGATGAACAAAAAGAAGAAATTGTTCATTTAATTCAGGAAAAACAAAATCTATCCGTTCAATCTATTAATAGTAATTTAGTTACAAAGAAAGAAGCGGAAACTTGGCTAAGACAAAATGAAGTGAAATCGATTACCAGTATTGTGCGGTCAGGTCAAATTCTAGAAGTTCCTGGTGATTTATTGCTAATCGGAGATGTAAATCCAGGTGGGAAAGTTATTGCTGGGGGCAATATCTATATCATGGGCCAGTTAAAAGGAATAGCTCATGCTGGATATAATGGAAATGATGATGCGGTCATCGCTGCTTCTATTATGAAACCGACGCAAATTCGCATTAGCCATTTTATCGAGAGAGAGGTAAAGGATGCCTCTTCTGAAAATACGAGAGAAATGGAATGTGCATATGTGAATAATAGTGTAATTAAGATAGATAGATTACAAGTATTACCACATTTAAGACCAAATTTGGTGAAATTGGAAGGAGGATATTAAGATGGGAGAGGCAATTGTTATAACATCAGGTAAAGGTGGAGTTGGAAAGACGACCACTTCTGCAAACATTGGAACAGCACTTGCATTACAAGGAAAAAAAGTCTGTTTAGTAGATACAGATATTGGCTTACGAAATCTTGATGTCGTAATGGGATTAGAAAATCGAATCATTTATGATTTAGTAGATGTGGTAGAAGAAAGATGTAAAATTCATCAAGCACTTGTTAAAGATAAAAGATTTGATGATTTGTTATATTTATTACCTGCTGCACAAACGAGTGATAAAACAGCTGTTCGACCAAATCAAATGAGAGAGTTAGTTCTTCGCCTAAAGCAGGATTATGATTATGTCATCATTGATTGCCCTGCAGGAATTGAACAAGGATATCAAAATGCAGTGGCTGGTGCGGATAAAGCTATCGTGGTTACTACTCCTGAAGTATCCTCTGTACGAGATGCAGATAGGGTAATTGGATTACTAGAAAAAGAAGAACAAATGGAACCACCAATGCTTGTTATTAATAGAATTAGAAATCATATGGTGAAAAATGGGGACATGCTAGATATTGATGAAGTAACAAGCCATCTGTCCATTGATCTATTAGGTATTGTTGCAGATGACGATGCTGTCATCAGAGCTTCTAACAATGGGGAGCCAATCGCTTTAAATCCAAATAGTAAATCTGCCATTGCTTATCGCAATATTGCTAGAAGAATTTTAGGAGAAACGGTTCCCTTGCAACACTTGGAAGAAGAATCAAAAGGTGTCTTTGCAAAGATTAAGACATTCTTTGGTGCTAGATAGGAAAGCTACTAGGTTAGTCGATTTTTTGCTGGCATACGTACATAAAATAGGACGTATTAGAAGTAAGCAAAGATTACGGAGAATAAAGCTCTTATCTATTTTAATTGGATAATGAAGGAAGATTTAATCTTATAGCCCTTAGACTATATGCTCTGTTTTTAAATTAGCCCTGTAAAGCCGTAGATATTGGTTCGGAAGAATCATTCTACAGCTTTACAGGGCTTTCTGTACCCTTCCTATTTACTTTAAGATTAGGAGGATTAGTTCCTTATCTTTTCGTAATGCATACACCCTGATTAAAGGCATACTTTGTTTCATCGTTACATAAATATAGGATTAAAAGGACAAGTATGTAGGGGAGAGGAGTAAATGGGGTCAAGAAACGATGATGTTAGAAAAAAAATTGAAAAAAGAAGAAAAGAACGGGCGAGGATAGAAAAAAATATCGATAGTCGAGTGTTATGGTCAGATGAAGAGGAGGGCCAAGACTACCTTTTTACAAGTAAAGAGGAAAATTATCCAACAAAGATACATCCATTATTTCGGAAAGATTTATTCATGTTAAAAATCCTAGGAGCAGCCGTTCTTTTTCTTGCTGTTGCAATCATTGTAGATCATCCATCTGCAAAACTTGCGAAAGTAGAGAATTCGCTTAAACAGGTGATGTCGCAGGAATTTAACTTTATGGTTGTAACAGATTGGTATGAAGATAAATTTGGAAAACCATTAGCATTTCTACCAGAGCAAAAAGAACAGGTACAAGATACAGAGCAATTACAGCAATATGCATTATCTGCATCTGGTAAAGTATTAGAGGAATTTGAGAAAAATGGACAAAGAATCGCAATAGAAACAGGAACAGATACAACGGTGCAATCTTTTAATGAAGGACAAATAACCTTTATAGGAGAGAAAGAAGGGTTTGGGAAAACAGTTGTCATTAAGCATAGTGACCAAAGTGAATCATGGTATGGAAACTTAGAAGAAGTGGATGTAAAGTTATACGAAAATATTAACAAAGGAACAAAAGTAGGAAGTGCCTCAAGGTATGAAGGAGATGAAGCACTAGGTTTATTCTTTTTTGCAATAAAGAAAAATGATGATTTTATCGATCCTTTACAGGTGATCGAAATTGAATAGGTTCCTTGGTGTTTTTAAGTGCCTCCATATTCATCCACTATTATGGGTTGTCATTGCTATCGGTGTAATGACTGCCCATTTTTATGAATTATGCTTATTGTTTATGATCATCCTTATCCATGAATTAGGTCATGCATTTGCTGCTGCTTTTTTTTCATGGAGAATAAAGAGAATATCTTTATTGCCATTTGGAGGAGTGGCGGAAATGGATGAACATGGAAATCGACCATTGCTAGAGGAGGCAATTGTCATTATTTCTGGACCTATCCAGCATATTTGGCTAGTAGGGCTAGGCTTTCTTTTATGGCAAGGAGAGATTCTTACTGATTCCTTATATCAAACATTCACCCAATATAATATCATGATATTTTTCTTTAATTTACTTCCCATCTGGCCGCTTGATGGCGGTAAGCTAATGTTTCTTTTATTTTCCTTAAAAAATTCCTTTCCTAAGTCGCATAAATGGACGCTTTATTTTTCCATTTTCGGGGTTTTTATCTTTCTAATAACAGTCCTAATTAAGATGCCAACAAATATAAATGCTTGGATTATCATAAGTTTCTTACTTTTTTCTATTTTTTATGAATGGAAACAAAGAAGATTCTTATTTATGCGATTTTTACTCGAACGTTACTATGGAAAAACAAATGAATTTCGAAAATTACTGCCGTTAGAAGTTCAGGAAGAGGATCATCTGTTGGACGTTTTAGAACGATTTCACAGAGGGTGTAAGCATCCGATTATTGTAAAGGCAAAGAGTGGGGATAATACGATGCTGGATGAAAATGAGCTATTATACGTCTATTTTAAAGAAAAGAATGTGACTGCTAGGGTAAAGGATATAATCGCTGTTTTATAGGTATACATAAAAAAGAATGTTTACAGATGTTTCTGTTTTAATAAGTGTGTTTAGGTAAACGAAATTTGAGCGGAAAGGAAGTTAGCATCATTAAATAGATGTATGAGTTTACTAAAACATTTCATCTAAGCTAAAATAGTAAGATAACCATAAAAAGAGGATGTATGATGTTGAACCAAGTAATCGTCAATATGAGAACAAGAGAAAATAGATTTGCTTATCTGATAAATGGAAAGATAGAGAAAATTTATGTCCAGCAGCCTCAATATAAAACGACTGTTGGCAATATTTATTTAGGACAAGTGACAAAGGTGATTCCAGGGATGAATGCAGCATTTGTTGAAATTGGAGAAGGAAAAGGTGCGTATTTACCGAGAGAAAAAATGATTTCCTTTGTTCGAGATGAGGGAACTTTAGAAGAGAAAAAAAAGAAGAGTGTATCCTCTTATATTAAACAAGGGGAACGAGTACTAGTTCAAGTAATAAAAGATGCTGCAGGACCCAAAGGAGCAAAAATAACGGGCATTATTGAGATATCTGGTGATAATCTAGTATATATGCCTTATGGCCGATATGTTGCTGTATCTAAAAAAATAAACTCCAAAGCTGCTCAAGTAAATTTGAGAAGCTTTGGAGATACCATCAAGTCAGAGAAGGAAGGGCTAATTTTTCGTACTTCAGCAGCAAATTGTTCGGAAGCGGACCTAATAGAGGAACTGGAAATTTTACGTCGGCAATATTGCGACTTGGAAAAGAAAGCTATGCAGAAAAGAGTCATGCTTTTACAGGAGACTAATGAGTTTAACAAACAGCTACTCTATCTGTTTAAACAAATGAAAGAGGGAGAAGTGATAGTCGATAGGTTAGAAGAGAGGAAGCATTGGCAAGAATTATTTCCCCATTTAATATTTTCCTTCCATCAAGGAAACGAGGATATTTTCACACATTATCAGCTTGATACCGAAATAGAGAAAGCATTAAAAAGAGTTGTTTGGCTAAGCAATGGTGCATATTTGATTATTGATCAGGCGGAGGCAGCGACGATTATAGATGTAAATACAGGCAAATATGAAGGAAAGCATCAGCTAGAACAAACCGTTTTTCAGACAAATATGCTTGCTGCAAAAGAAGTAGCAAGACAAATTGCCCTAAGAGATATTTCTGGGATTATTTTAATTGATTTTATAGACATGAGAAAAACGGAAGAAAAGCAGATTATTGATAGTATGCTTAAGGAATTAAAAAGGGATAATAGGCAATCAAGAGTAGTAGGATTTACAGAGCTTGGGATATTACAATTAACGCGAAAAAAGACCATGAAATCTTTATCTGAAACGGTACAGAGCAAGTGTATGACTTGTGAAGGTACAGGCGTTGTAAAGAGTGCTGAAAGTATGGCATTTCAACTAGAAAGAGAGCTCTGGGAATATCGAAATAAAGATATAGCTCTTGTAGAGATACAAGCAACGGAAGAAGTGACTAAGATATTTAGTGGTGAAGGAAATGTTCATAAAAAGCGGCTAGAAGAAGCATTAGGTATTACAATTAAGATAGAAGCAGCTCCATTTCCAAAGCCAGACTACTTTATCCGAATGGTTAAATGAATACTCAACAGGGATTAATTAGAATATGATTGACAGTATCATGTAAACATGTTAGTATTTTAATGTTGTTTGTAGCACCCGTGCTCTACAACCGCGCATAGCAGGTAATGAAGCTTTTGCTTTAGCAAAACGCCTGTCATTGGCGAGTCTTAGTCTATTAAGGAGGTGCAGTTTAATGTACGCAATTATTGAAACAGGTGGAAAACAAATCAAAGTTGAAGAAGGTCAAGCTATCTACATCGAGAAATTAAACGGTGAAGCTGGTGACACGGTTACTTTTGATAAAGTTCTTTTCGTTGGCGGAGAAAATGTAAAAGTAGGAAGCCCAGTTGTTGAAGGAGCTACTGTTACAGCTAAAGTTGAAAAACAAGGCCGTCAAAAGAAAATCATCGTTTTCAAATACAAAGCGAAGAAAAATTATCATAAAAAGCAAGGTCATCGTCAACCTTACACTAAAGTTGTTATCGAAAAGATTAACGCTTAAGGTTGAATTTGTATGATTGAAGTAACGATTGACAAATCAAACGATGGTCTCATTCATTCGTTTACCATTAGCGGTCATGCCCTTTTTGCAAATAGTGGGAATGATATAGTATGTGCAGGAGTATCGGCTGTTTCATTTGGAAGCATTAATGCCGTTATTTCCCTTACTGGTATTACACCTATTATTAAGCAAGGAAAAGATGGAGGTTTTATCTCTTGTACAATTCCTGAGAATATTCCGGAAGAAACAAGAGAAAAAATTCAACTTCTTTTAGAAGGAATGGTTGTTTCATTAGAAACAATTGAAAGAGACTATGGAAAATACGTAACTATCACTTATAATTAAATAGGAGGTGGAACGAAATGTTAAGATTAGATCTTCAGTTTTTTGCATCTAAAAAAGGGGTAGGTTCTACTAAAAACGGACGTGACTCCATTTCTAAACGTTTAGGAGCTAAACGTGCAGATGGTCAATTAGTAACTGGTGGAAGCATTCTTTACCGTCAACGCGGTACAAAAATCTATCCAGGAGTAAACGTTGGTCGTGGTGGCGATGATACACTATTCGCAAAAGTTGACGGAATCGTTAAGTTTGAGCGTCTTGGTCGTGATCGCAAACAAGTTAGCGTATACCCAGTAGCACAAGAAGCATAAGTTAATGATTAGATAGGCTGGCTCGTATAGGGTCAGCCTATCTGTTTGTTAAGGGATTGATTTCTTGAACTAAAATGAATGTTGATACAAGAGATAAGTTGTGGAGGATTTCAACACTTAGACAAAAAGCAGGAGGGGCTTTTTGTCTAAGTGTTGAAAAATAGAGAGAGGAATCAATTGCTTTTTCGTATGCTAACAAAGGATAAAGTTTGGCTCTTATGTATAGTTTGTTGTTACCACAGCCTTAATACACTTCGTTTTCAACATTTCTTTATCAAATTAATTCAAAATAGCTCTCTTTATAATTACTGTTTAGAGTTTTTATATATCTAGGAGTTGTATGCTTCTTCCTATTCCCATCGATTAAAAACTTTAAAATCAGTCGAATGTTAATCGTCAAGGCTTAGCGAGTTATCGTTTTTGTTCATAGATGATTCATTTTTTGTTATACTTACTAAAAGCAGTCTTCTAAGACTTAATAACCTTTTTAGGAGTACAAGAATGAATAAAGACTGGAATACGATAGATTTTTTAAGACATGTTCGCCATGATTGGCTAAATAAAATTCAATTAATTAAAGGGAATTTGGATTTAAATAAACCAGAGCGAGTAAAAGAAATAATAAATGAGATTATTACAGAGACAAAACAAGAAGCTAAGTTATCTAATCTTAATATACCGCAATTTGCTACAAAGTTATTAATAGCAAACTGGGAAAATTATTATTTTAGGTTGGAATATGAAGTGTTGGCAGAAGAAAAATGTCAATTAACAGAAGACGAAACGCTTACTCCATGGATAACCTTGTTTTTTCAGACATTAAATCAGCATAGTAAACCTTTTGCAGACAATCACTTATTCATTTCCATTCATTCCATGGTGGAAGGGCTTCGGTTGTATGTTGATTTTAACGGCCAACTATTAAATGCAGAGTCAATAATTCCATTTCTTCAACAACCGTTTTCCAAACAATTGGCGGTGGAAAATATAGAAATTAGTGATAAAGAGCTGGTATTTGAAGTCTGGATGATTAGAGAGAAAACAGGTAAATAATAAGAAGAACTCGTTGACTAAAATCAATTAGATTCGGTCAAATTACTTAAAAGAAAAATTGTGAGTTATAGAAAAATAGTAGCTGTAAATGCCTGTAAGTTCGAAAATAGGATATCCTAAAGCTTTACAAGTAAAATAAATCATAAGATATTCTCATGTTCTATACTAAACATGCAAGCTGCATATGTTTTTCTTAATAGGAGGAAATGAATTTATGTTTGTGGATCAGGTTAAGATTTATGTGAAGGGCGGAGACGGCGGAAATGGAATGGTGGCCTTTCGCCGAGAAAAATTTGTCCCTAAAGGTGGACCTGCTGGTGGAGATGGCGGTAAAGGAGCAAATGTAGTATTTGAAGTGGAAGAAGGTTTACGGACATTAATGGATTTCCGCTATCAACGTCATTTTAAGGCACCGCGTGGCGAGCATGGAATGTCTAAAAATCAGCATGGGCGTAATTCTAAGGATATGATTGTAAAGGTTCCACCTGGTACAATCGTATCAGATGCAAATACGAAAGAAGTGATCGCTGATTTAACAGAACATGGGCAACAAGCAATTATTGCACGAGGCGGTCGTGGGGGAAGAGGGAACTCCCGCTTTGCAAGCCCATCTAACCCAGCTCCTGAATTATCGGAAAATGGCGAGCCAGGTCAAGAAAGAGATATTATACTGGAGTTAAAAGTATTAGCAGATGTTGGTTTAGTCGGTTTTCCTAGTGTAGGTAAATCTACATTACTTTCCGTGGTATCTGCAGCCAAACCGAAAATTGCAGATTATCATTTTACAACGATTGCGCCTAATTTAGGAATGGTGGAAACAGAAGATAACAGAAGCTTTGTAATGGCAGATTTGCCAGGACTGATTGAAGGAGCACACTCTGGTGTTGGATTAGGCCATCAATTCCTTCGTCATATTGAACGGACAAGAGTTATTGTCCATGTCATTGATATGGCTGCTACAGAAGGCAGGGATCCATATGAAGACTATGTTACAATTAATAACGAGCTTCAAGAATACAATATGCGTTTATTAGAAAGACCGCAAATTATTGTTGCCAATAAAATGGATATGCCAGATGCAGAAGAAAACTTACAAGCGTTTAGAGAGAAACTGCAAGATGACTATCCGATATTCCCTATTTCAGCGATAACAAGATCTGGTTTACGTGAACTCCTTTTTGCTATTGCTGATAAATTAGAGAATACATCAGAATTCCCATTAGAAGAAGTGGAAGAAGAAGCAGGGATTCACCGTGTTGTGTACAAGCATGAAGTCGATGAGAGACAATTCTATATTACAAGAGATCCAGATGGAAGCTTTGTCCTATCTGGTGAAGGAATTGAAAAACTCTTTAAGATGACAGATTTCTCCCGTGATGAGTCTGTTCGTAGATTCTCTCGCCAAATGCGCGGAATGGGTATTGATGAAGCATTGCGTCAACGTGGTGCAAAAGATGGCGATACAGTAAAAATAATGGAGTATGAATTTGAATTTATCGATTAATAAATCGAAATAAGCCTAAGAACATTAAAAGTGGTAATAGAAGATCTTCCCTTTCGTCGAATGGATTAGACGGGAGGGGAGTTTTTCTACAGAAAAGACGAATGAATATATTTAAAATAGCTTTTTTAATAATGGATAAAAATTGAAATTTATATTAATCATACATAATGAAGTTTCCGTTATGCCTTGAGGGGTGAGCAGATGAAACATAGTAAATTGGATCAGAAATTTTTTTTAGTAAGAGAAGATGTACTTTCTGAAGCGATGCGAAAAACCTTGGATGCGAAAGAACTATTGGAAAGAGGAAAAGCAGAATCAGTACATGAAGCTGTAAAGCAAGTCGATTTAAGCCGAAGTGCATTTTATAAATATCGAGATACAATTTTTCCTTTTCACACAATCGTGAAGGAGAAGTTAATAACATTATTCTTTTATATTGAAGATCGATCGGGAACTTTATCCAAGCTATTAAGTGTGGTTGCTTCTGGAGGATGTAATGTACTTACGATTCATCAAACGATTCCGCTTCAAGGAAGAGCAAATGTGACATTATCTCTAAATACAGCAGAAATGGAGATTTCTATTGATTTGTTGCTAGAGCGTTTGCGTATGCTTGAATTTGTCGAAAAGGTTGATGTATTAAGCTCCGGAGGCTAAATACTTCTAAAATGGTTAGAATAGCTTTAGCGTTCTTGTAGGAAGAAGGCTTATTTAAGTCTTTCTTCTTCTATAGTAGATAAATTCAGAATAAATAATTTTTTTGGAGGAGAAATAGGTGAAAGTAGGTTACTTAGGCCCAAAAGCAACATTTACAAATATGGCGGTAAATCAGCAATTTCCTGGTGTTGAATCAATCCCATTTCTTACGATTCCAAATTGCTTTGATGCTGTTATGGAAGACAAAGTGGATGTTGCTTTAGTACCGGTTGAGAATACATTAGAAGGTTCTGTCAATATCACCCTAGATTATTTAATTCATGAAGTATCTTTACCTATCTGCGGAGAAGTGACCGTTCCGATTAAACAACATTTAATGGTTCATCCCCTTCGTAAAGATAAATGGAGAGAAATTGATGTTGTTTATAGTCATTCCCATGCAATTGCTCAATGTCATAAATTTTTACATACAGAATTTAACGGGATTGTTTGTGAGTATATGACCTCAACAGCAGCAGCAGCTCAGTTTGTTAAGGAGAACTCAAATATAAATGGTGCAGCAATAGGAAATTCGCTAACAGCTGAAGAATATGGGCTTGAAATAGTGAGACATCATATTCATGATTCCAATAACAATCATACAAGGTTTTTAATTCTTTCAAAGAACCCTCTAAGCTATACGGCACCTTCAAGTAATTTGGCAGGTTATAAAACGAGTTTAATGGTCACTTTGCCATCTGATCGTTCTGGTGCCTTACATCAAGTATTATCCGCTTTTGCTTGGAGAAAATTGAACTTGGTGAAAATTGAATCGAGACCAACTAAAACCGGCTTAGGAAATTATTTCTTTCTTATTGATTTAGATAGAAAAATGGACGATGTTCTAATACCTGGAGCGATCGCAGAACTGGAAGCAATCGGTTGTGAAGTAAAGATACTTGGAAGTTATCCCTTTTATAATTTAGAGAAATAAAATTAATCTATTGAAAGCTTTGAGTATAAAAGGAGAAGGGCTAAAAAAAGAGGCTGGGACAAAACTAAATAGCCAATCTGTAAAGACGAACAATCTCTAATTTAGCTCTTAAATAAAGACTATTTTTTCATATTAGTTATTTATGGTTATAAATATATTCAAGTGTAAAAAACAATTCGTTCCATTGCGCTACGGACACTTCCTTTTCGCGGGGAGGAAGCCTGAGCCTCCTGTGGGATTAGCGAGACAGTCTGAGACCCTGCAGGCGGAAGCAGACCGCGGCTCGGCGCTCGCTCCATGGAAAGCAAGCTGTCGCCTCGGAAAACAAATGAAATACCCGAATTTAAAAGTCGGCCACCAACAATTATGATTATATTGCAGTTTTTCAGTGGTCTCAAGCGAAGTATATTCAGGCTGCGGAATAGCAACAAACTTCATGGAACATCCTTTTTAAACGAATAAAAAAACCCTAATGATTATACGAACCTTTCATTGGCATCTTCGTATAATCATTAGGGTTTATTTTAAGCTGGAATACTTATGTCTTAGCCTCTTTTTTCAACTTCTTTAAGTCTCTTCTTTGATTAAAAAATGTGCCTTGCGTAAAGCCTCTTCTGCCTCTATCAATGTGTCAATAGAAGGTGCAGTAATGGTATGTAAATGGATACCAGAAGTTAATTCTGATAGATAGGCTGCGTTTGTATGCTTTATCTTCTTCATAAATTGCTTAACTTCTTTTCGATTAGAAACGAGAATAGAAGCTGTTAAATCCCCATAGACTGGATGTTCAATTTTAACATCTTTAACCGTTACTCCATTATCAACAAGGATATTTAATTCTTCTTCTGTTTTCTCTGGAGGATGATTACAAGCAATAATTCTCTCATAAAGAGATGGTTTTGATTCCTGTAAATATAAATAGCCTTGACTAGTAGCCAATATCGGTTCGTTTTTCGCTTTTAGAAGGGTAATGTCTCCGACGATGATTTGTCGGCTAACATTCGTCAATTTGGAAAGCTCGCTACCGGTATAAGGGCGATTATTTTCTTTTAATAAGGAAAGAATGTAAGCTCTTCTTTCTTCTCCAAGCATTTTCTTTGATTCTGTCATCTAATCTCTCCTTTAATGATTCTTTCTTTTTAGTAAAAGGTTATACGTATACTCTTGCTATAGTTTAGAGTTTTATTAAGAATTGCATTGTTCAAAAAACAATAACAGACAAAATATATAAGATGCCATTAATTAGCTATATTCAGGCTGCAGAAAATAGCAAAAACGTTTGCGAAAAGTCTCTTTTTAATAAAGAAAGGATTAAAAATAATTTTTCTTTATATATTGGTGGATTTTGTTTATATATTCTTTCCTTTCTATTTTATCAAAAGTCTCTATAAATTGAATAAAATAAATTTGATTTTTGATAGGTTCTTGGTACCAAAAATATAGTTGAAAAGAAGGACAAAGGATCTCCTATCTTTATGTTGCTAAAACACATAATTTGAAAAAAAGCGCATAGATTTTTGAATAGAATGATAACCATTTTGCATTGTGAACATAGACTATATGGACATATGCATAGGAGGGAATCTATAGTGAAGATCCATATTGTTCAGAAAGGGGATACTCTTTGGAAAATCGCAAAAAAATACGGGGTGAATTTCGAAGAGTTAAAAGCATTAAATTCCCAATTGAGTAATACAGATATGATTATGCCCGGCATGAAAATTAAAGTTCCAACTTCAGGAGGAAATATAAAGAAAGAAGCTCCTATTATGGGAACAAAAAAAGAAATGCCGATAGCAATGGAGCCAATTGTAAAGGAAGCACCGAAAAAAGAAATGCCTATTAAAGAAATGCCCAAAAAGGAAATGCCGAAAAAAGAAGCGCCAAAGGAAAAACCATACACTCCTAAAATGCCTACGCCAATCATTCCAGAAATTGATGTAACTAATTATTATTCCATGAATATGACGAATGTGGACGTAGATGTTGATGTGGACATGAAAGAAAAGGTAGTTTTGCCACCAAAGCCTGCACCAGTAGTACCTAAAGAAAAGGCAGTAAAGCCAATAAAGGCAGTAAAACCCGAAAAACCAGTAGTTCAACAAGATGAGTGTCCGCCTATTGTGCCTTATCAGCCATATTGTTATGAAGTTTCTCCAATGATGCCAGGAAGCGGTTTTCCTCCAGGAGTATGCCCTCCAGCTGGAATACCAGTAGAACAACTAGGTTCACAAGCTACGCCACTACCAGGTGTAGATTTTACAGATAAGCATAAATGGGAAGAGTCTTCATCTTCTTATTCTGCTTATACACATGGCGAAGCGCCGGTACACGGCAGTAATGTGCCCCCTGACTATTATCAACAGCCATTAGTGCAGTACGGTCAAATGCCTGTGGAACATCAGCACCATAAAAAAGAATCTTCAGACATAGCCGGATTAGGACATCAACCCTTTGTCCCTACCCCAACGCATACAGCGCCAGTATTACCATCCTATAACCTTCCTTATAAGGAGGATTGTGGATGTGGTGCTCCATCATTCCCGCAACAATCAGCGTTTCCAGCAAGCGAAGGTTTTCAATTAGAGGGAATGGGGCAAGGTTATGCACCAGGAATGGGAATGGCGCCAATGCCGCAAGGATTCAGCCCAGAAATGGGACCGATGGCAGGAGGTGCACCAGGAATGGGAATGGCGCCGATGCCACAAGGATTTAGCCCAGAAATGGGACCGTTGGCAGGAGGATATGCACCAGGAATGGGAATGCCAGCAATGCCACAAGGATTTAGCCCAGAAATGGGACCGATGGCAGGAGGATATGCACCAGGAATGGGAATGCCAGCAATGCCACAAGGATTTAGCCCGGAAATGGGGCCGATGGCAGGAGGATATGCACCAGGAATGGGAATGCCAGCAATGCCACAAGGATTTAGCCCGGAAATGGGGCCGATGGCAGGAGGATATGCACCAGGAATGGGAATGCCAGCAATGCAACAAGGATTCGGTCCAGAAATGAGACCGATGGTAGGAGGATATGCACCAGGAATGGGAATGGCGCCAATGGCGCAAGGATTTAGCCCAGAAATGGGACCAATGATGCAATCTCCTTATCCTCAAGGTATGGGCGGGAATACACCAATGCCTTATCAGGTAGAAAATAATAGTCCAGTTGGAGATTCTCCATCTTATGAAGCAAGTATTGGGCAGCCAGTTGCACAAGAAATGGTCCCGCCAGTTTATGGACCTGGAGGCAATGCACCAGTATTTACCCCTCCGTATAATCCTACTATAGGGCAGCCGCCATATATGAATCCTTATGGCGTTAATCAAGGGACTCCATTTGGAATGCCAAGATACCAAGAGGACGAAAGCAGTGATTTATGATTTTTATCATAGAGGGGACGATACTTTTTATTATCGTCTCCTTTCTTTATTAGAAAAAAAAATTCCTGCTAAGATTTTAGAAATAAGCAGAATTAGGAATGAGGTATACTTAGTTAAAACCAATCAATTTTGGATGATTTTAAAAGGATATAATAGCTATCAAAAATTAAAAATTCAAGAGGCTTTTACAAGAGCGCTAAAACAGGAGGGCTTCACACATACGTACCAATTTTATGTGTTCGATGATGAACCGATCATTATAGATGAGATGGTGTTTGGTATGATTGAATACATTTCTCCTCATAAAGATTCCTTTACATATAGTAGTAAAGGCAATAGAAGGGAAGCCCTTCAATTATTAGAACACTATTATACAGTTACAGAACGTCTTGTAGAAATTTATAAATATATTTTGCCTTCCTTTCTTTTAATGAAAAAATTAGAACAACGGTTAGTGGAATTTCGAAGTAATAAGTCAATAATAGAGCATTATTTGAAAATGGAAATCGTGGAGGAAATTTTCGAATGGGCTAATATTTCCTTTCTTTATATACAAGAGCATAATGAATATCTTCATTCAAAATCAAATGTTATATTGCATGGGGATGTAGCCCACCATAATTTTATGCGTGACATTAATAATAAACTATATCTAATTGATTTTGATTTAATTAGTATTGGTCCAAGAGTGGGCGATTATTTGCAGTTTGCTAATCGGATTTTGCCGAATATAGGTTGGTCCCTCCAACAATTACAAAAGATGAGTGGATATTCTCAGTTATTCAAAGAGGAATGGTTTTTAATCGCTTTAATGTATCCAACAGATATTCTTAGAGAATGGAATAGAATAATCAGAAACAAACATCTTTCAAATGACTTTTTATTAAAACAAGTGCTTGACTTAACAACAGATCAGTATGAAAAAAGAAAGAAATTTTACCAAAAGCTAAGACAAATTGTAGATATATAATCGGGCAATTCTATAATGGCTAGACTTTACAGTATGATTCTCTCCGAAGAGCAGAAGATAAAAAAGAGCAACGTCTTGCTCTAGATTTAAATAAAGGGGAGAATATTACTGTGAATAAAAATAAGTTAGTTGCTCCAGTTCTTTTAACGGTAACTTTTGGCTTGGCTGGCTGTGGTGTGAACGATGACCAAACCGCAGATCAAAATCGTCTCAATAATGCTAGACCGATTGGATATTACTCCAATGAACAACATGATGTAAACAATAATAACAGTTTTACAACAGACAATGACGGACCAATTACAGAAATGATGGACCATACCTTTGGGGATGAAGATAATAAAAATGGTGTTGGTGTCCAAAATGTTAACAATAAAAATACTACGAGGGAGAATAGAAATAACGATAATCAAGATAATCGCGTTTCATATGATACAGAGTTAGCTGAAAAGGTATCAAATGCAGCTGCTAAAATGGATAATGTAAAAAATGCACATTCAATTGTTTATGGAGAAAACGTTTTGGTTGCACTTGAAGTAGACGATACGAAAATTGTTGATCAGACAAAAGCAAAAGTAAAAGATAAGTTAAATGATTCTTTAAATGGAAAAGATATTTCTGTAGTGACAGATAGAGGAATATTTACGAGCATTGAGGATATAAATCGTTCAATAAAAAATGGTCAACCGCAGCAAACGATTAACAATAATATAGAAAATATCTTTAATCGCTTAAATCCGACAAAAGAAAACAGATAATAAAAAACTAACTTCGAAAAGGTTCGCCCCATTCGAAGTTAGTTTTTTATCATATGTTCTTTATTGGAAACGAATTGATTGGTTTGATTTATCACAAATAATGGATTTAAAAGACATTTTTTAAGAAGTTAAAAGTGTATATTTATAAAACTGTTCTATATAATGAATTTATTTGTTGATATTACGAATGAAAAGAGTTATGCTTTATAATGAAATAATTATTCGTTATAAAGAACTTATTAATCGGTTTTTTCATAGAGGCAAAAAGTGCGGAGGGATTCAAAGTGAGAGTGTTAATTACAGGTGGACAAGAGAGTGAAATGGCAACTGCTCTAAAGGAACAACTTTCAAAGAATAATGTTTATTGTATAGTAGCTGGAAAGCAACAGAAACATAGTGAAATTTCAACTCTAGTACATAATGATGTATACACTTTCTTAAACGGGATGGAATTAGCCGACATACTGATGGAGAACCAGGTAGATTGCGTTATCCATCTATCTAACAAGGCCATAACATCCAACAGCATGAAGGATTCATTTGAACAGTCAGAAGAGAATATTGCTTGTACGATTGAAGTGCTCGAAGCATGTGTGCAAGCAAAAGTACATAAAATCATCTTCCCCTCCACGATTGCTGTTTATGGGGACATAGAAGGAGCTATAACGGAAGAAAAGCTTTTGCAACCTGTACTTTTTGGAGGGCTTTCTAAGAAGATTGAGGAGAAATATATACAAAACTACCACACTCTTTACGGTCTTTCTTTTACAATTTTACGCTTTCCCATAATTTATGGAGCAAGTTCCAAACATATGAATACAGAGAGTATGATAGAATCAACGATTAAAAAAGTGATTGAAAATCGTCCACCTATCGTATTTGATGATGGAGAACAGAAGAAGCACTTTCTTTACATAAGTGATGCCATTCAAGCAATTATCTCAAGTTTAAATAATGGAGAGAATCAAGTATATAATATTTGTCCTAAGGAAATATATTCTATGAAGGAAGTTGTCTCCATTATTCATTCTTCTATAAAAGAAGATGTACTTCATTCGTTAGAAGAAGGGGAGAAAAGTAGAATATCAACAACGAAGGCACAAATGGATCTGAAATGGCATTCTCTTGTACCATTTTCGGAGGGAATTCGTTTAACAATCAAAAATATAAAACATCAAGCTGAACAGATAAATAGAACATTAAAATAAGATTGCTATGAATTTGGAATGAAAAAATTATTTATGGTGAGAATAATAGAGAGTTAGGTTATTTCAAACCTAGACTTTAGATTGACAGTACCCTATTTCCTTGGAAATAACGAAGCTGTTTTGAGTAATGTGAAGAGGTGGTTATAATGAAAACCAGATTCCTTTTATTTTCAGCTGTTCTTCTTGTCAGTTTTATAACAATCATTTCATCAACTGGACAAGTTTATGGAAAGAGTGGAAGCACACATTCTTTGAATGAAAATCCTAAGAAATTGGAAGTGGTGTTGAAAAGGATTTATTTAGATGGAGAAGTGAGCGAAGAAGTGGTAGAAGAAACAGTATGGTCGATGGAAGATTTCTGGTCAAAGTACGATAAATGGCAGTTGGTAGATATGACAAGTAAAGAGCTTGTATTTAAACAAGAAATCGACGATATATCTCCACTATTAAAGGCTAATGGATATTTTGGCATTAATGACGAGGGGATTTTAACCATTTATAATGGAAAACCTGCTCAGGAAAACATTATTCAGTCTTTTTTCCAAATTGATCTAAAAAAACTGGAATCAAAGCAGCAGGAAGACCTACAAAAAGGAATTCCGATTAAATCAAGGGATCGATATGTAAAAGTACTTGAAACCTTTAAAAATTTAACAACAATCGAAACGACGAATTAAGAAAATCACCCCCAGTGAACAGAAGAAGCACAGAAAATAGTGCCATTCTGATCACTGTTTTTTTTTAAAAAAAGAATATTATGAAAATCATCTATAATAGCAGTTCAATAAAATAGTATGATAAAATAAGCTTTAGGATTTATCCCCCACTTAATGGGAAGTGAGACCCCAACTAATGGAATTGTTCTTTATAAGGGAGAGAATTTAATTTGTATGAATATATAAAAGGAAATGTAGAATTTGTTGGACCCGAATATATCGTAATCGAAAATAATGAAATTGGTTATCAGATTAAAACACCTAATCCATTTTCATTTTCAGCCTTTTCGGGTAACAAGATTACAGTATTTACCTACCATTATGTTAGAGAAGATAATATTAGTTTATATGGTTTTCGTTCACAAGATGAAAAAGCCTTATTTACAAAGCTTCTAAATGTTTCTGGAATTGGGCCCAAAGGAGCATTGGCTATTCTTGCATCTGGAGAACCAAGTCAGGTTATATCTGCAATAGAAGCAGAAGATGAAGCGTTTCTTGTGAAATTTCCAGGCGTTGGAAAGAAAACGGCAAGACAGATGATTCTGGACTTAAAAGGGAAATTAGCTGATTTTATGCAAGATTCCTCCCCAGATTTATTTACAGTAGATAAGCAATTAGCCAAAGTAGAAAGTGATTCAGCAATGGATGAGGCAATTCTAGCGTTAACAGCTCTTGGATATTCAGAAAAAGAGGTGAAGAAAATTTCTCCTCATTTAAAAAAGGAGCAGTTAACAACAGATGGATATATCAAGCTGGCATTAAAGCTTCTGTTAAAAAGATAAGATGTTAGCTTTTTTAAGATTCTTGTTTTTCCATAGGGGAAATCAATAGATTGAATAAAGAATAGTAGTAAATACGTAGATTTACTTGAGGACTTATGGAAGGGAGTGAATGGTATGGATGATCGAATCATTTCAAGTGAAGCAGATACGCAGGATTTATCGTTTGAAAAAAGTCTGCGTCCTATTCAATTACATGAGTATATTGGTCAAGATAAAGTAAAAGAAAATTTAAAGGTGTTTATTGAGGCTGCTAAATTTAGAGAAGAAGCACTGGACCATGTTTTATTATATGGACCACCAGGACTTGGGAAAACTACGCTTGCGACGATTATTGCTAATGAGATGGGAGTTAATATTAGAACAACTGCAGGTCCAGCGATTGAAAGGCCTGGTGATTTGGCAGCAATATTAACTGCGTTAGAGCCCGGGGATGTGCTGTTTATAGATGAGATTCATCGGTTGCCACGTGCAATAGAAGAAGTTTTATATCCAGCGATGGAAGATTATTGTTTAGATATTGTTATTGGGAAAGGACCTAGTGCTCGATCTGTTCGGCTTGATTTGCCCCCTTTCACTCTCGTTGGTGCAACAACAAGAGCTGGTTCTGTTTCTGCACCGTTAAGAGATCGGTTTGGAGTTTTATCTAGACTAGAATATTATGAAATAGAACAGCTCAAAGATATTGTTGTGAGAACAGCTGATGTTCTACAAATTGGGATGGAAGAACTTGCTGCATGGGAAATAGCAAGACGTTCGAGAGGGACTCCCCGAATAGCCAATCGCCTTTTACGAAGAGTACGTGATTTTGCCCAAGTAAAGGGAGATGGGATGATTACTAAAGATTTGGCGGACAATTCACTTGAACTTTTACAGGTTGACCGTTTAGGGTTAGATCATATTGACCATAAATTATTACTAGGAATGATTCATAAATTTAAGGGTGGACCAGTCGGATTAGAAACGATTGCAGCAACTATTGGAGAAGAAGCTCATACAATTGAAGATGTTTATGAACCATATTTGCTTCAGATTGGTTTCTTGCAACGAACTCCTAGAGGGAGAAGTGTTACACATCTTGTTTATGATCATTTAAATATTAAACCTGAATAAATTTTCTAATCTATAGGCTGTTTTCTAAAGGATTGTTGTTTTTTCAATAGGAAAAAAGAATTAGTTGGTAAAATGGAGCAGCCGGAATACACGAAGACTCCTGTGGGATTAGCGAGACAGTCTGAGACCCCGGAGGCGAAAGCTGAGAGGCTTAAGCTTAGCCCCACGGAAAGCGAGCGGTAAGCCTCGGAAAACAAAAGCCTACACTAAGTTAGAATGGTTTGGTAACTACCGATTCACCAGGTAATACACTTTTTCAGTGGCCTCAATCGAAGTGTATTCCGGCTGCGGGTAATCGCAACAAACTTTACGAAAACAGCCAATCTATAAAATAAAACAAATGATATAAAGGAAGAGAATGATGAATGAAATTTCCAAATATATAATGATCATCGGCATAATTGTATTTCTGATCGGGCTTATCATGCAATTTGTCCCTATTGGAAAGCTTCCTGGTGACATTCTAATAAAAAAAGAACATTCGACTTTTTATTTTCCGATTACAACTTGCATTGTAATTAGTATTGTTTTATCGCTCGTTTTTTATTTTATAGGAAAATTTCGTTAAGATTTTAATTGCATGAAAGAAAGAATAGGTGACAGACATGAAAGTAGATTTATTTGATTTTCATTTACCAGAAGAATTAATCGCACAAACTCCTTTAGAGGATCGCACAAGTAGTCGATTAATGGTTGTAAATAAAGATACTGGTGAATTAGAGCATCGCAAATTTAAGGATATTTATGAGTATATCAATCCTGGTGATTGTCTAGTATTAAATGATACAAGAGTATTGCCAGCAAGATTACATGGCGAGAAAGAAGATACTGGAGCACATATCGAGGTGCTTTTATTAAAGCAACAAGAGGAAGACAAATGGGAAACACTTGTCAAGCCTGCTAAAAGGGTAAAAGAAGGTACGATTATTACCTTTGGAGACGGTAAATTAAAAGCTGTGTGTGTAAAAGAATTAGAGCACGGAGGTCGGATTCTCGATTTTCAGTATGAAGGGATTTTTTATGAGATTCTAGATCAACTTGGTGAGATGCCGTTGCCGCCATATATTAAAGAAAAATTAGACGATCAAGATCGTTATCAAACAGTTTATGCAAAAGAAAGAGGCTCTGCGGCTGCTCCGACAGCTGGACTACATTTTACAACTGATTTATTGGATGCTTTGAAAGAAAAGGGAGTACATATTGCATTTATTACTCTTCATGTTGGTCTTGGTACCTTCCGTCCTGTTAATGTAGAAGAAGTAGATAAGCATGAAATGCACGCCGAATTTTATCAAATTAATGGAGAAACGGCATCATTATTAAATAAAGTACGTGCAGAAGGTGGGCGGATTATTTCCGTTGGGACAACGTCTACTCGAACACTTGAAACAATTGCATCCGCAAATAACGGAAAATTTGTAGAAAGCAGTGGATGGACAAGTATCTTTATTTATCCTGGCTATGAGTTTAAAGGAATTGATGGAATGATTACGAATTTTCATTTACCTAAATCAACTTTGATAATGTTAGTTAGTGCACTAGCTGGAAGAGAAAATGTACTTCATGCTTATGAAACGGCAGTAAAAGAAAGATATCGATTCTTTAGTTTTGGCGATGCTATGTTTATACGTTAGATAAAGGAAGATAGGTTCACGAATTACTTGAGTTTCGCAGTGATATTCATTAGAATATATAGTTGATTCTATAAGTTTGTTTAATAAATATCATTATGTAAAAAACGATAGGAAGTTGATGAATCGATGGAAGTTTCACTTTATATAAAGGAGAAAATAATTTGACAGCAATACGTTATGAATTCATAAAAACATGTAAGCAAACAGGTGCTAGATTGGGCATAGTACATACACCACACGGTTCTTTTGAGACACCTGCTTTTATGCCGGTTGGAACGTTAGCAACCGTGAAGACGATGGCTCCAGAAGATTTAAAATCAATGGGAGCAAATATCATTTTAAGTAATACCTACCATTTATGGCTAAGACCAGGACATGAAATCGTGAAAGAAGCTGGTGGTCTTCATAAATTCATGAATTGGGATAAGGCGATCTTAACGGATTCTGGTGGGTTTCAAGTCTTTAGTTTAAGTGATTTCCGCAAAATTGAAGAAGAAGGCGTGCACTTTAGAAATCATTTAAATGGGGACAAATTATTCCTTTCTCCTGAAAAAGCAATGGAAATACAAAATGCTTTAGGGTCAGATATTATGATGGCATTTGATGAATGTCCTCCTTATCCTGCGGAATATGAATATATGAAGAAATCGGTGGAACGAACTTCCCGATGGGCAGAGCGTTGCTTAAAGGCACATAATCGTCCAGAAGATCAAGGATTATTCGGCATAATTCAAGGTGGAGAATATGAGGAACTTCGCAAGCAAAGTGCAAGGGACCTTGTTTCATTAGACTTACCTGGGTATGCAGTAGGTGGATTATCGGTTGGTGAACCAAAAGACGTTATGAATCGTGTACTTGAGTTTACAACCCCTCTAATGCCAGATAATAAGCCACGATATTTAATGGGAGTAGGTTCACCAGATTCTTTAATTGAGGGTGCTATTCGTGGGATTGATATGTTTGACTGTGTATTGCCGACAAGAATCGCAAGAAATGGAACAGTGATGACAAGCGAAGGACGACTAGTCGTTAAAAACGCTAAATATGCAAGAGATTTTGGACCTTTAGATCCAGAATGCGATTGCTATACTTGTAAAAATTACAGTCGTGCGTATATTCGTCATCTTATTCGATGTGACGAAACATTCGGAATAAGGCTTACATCTTACCATAATCTATATTTTCTGTTAAACTTAATGGAGAATGTCCGAGATGCGATCAGAAATGACCGTTTAGGAGATTTCAAAGAAGAGTTTTTCGAACGTTATGGATTTAATAAACCGAACGCTAAAAACTTTTAATAGAAGAACTTGAAAGGAGGGGAAATATAAATGGCACAACTTGCAAGTTTATTACCGTTTATTTTAATGTTTGTATTATTCTATTTCTTGCTAATTCGTCCACAGCAAAAGCGTCAAAGATCTGTACGCGATATGCAGAGTAGCTTGAAAAAAGGGGATAAGATTGTCACGATTGGCGGCATGCATGCTACAATCGATGCAATTGATGAGGGGACAATTGTATTAAAATCAAAAGATGGTTCACGCTTAACTTTTGATCGCAATGCAATTCGTGAAGTTGTAGAATCTTCCGCAACAGTTGCAAGCCCAACTTTAGACAAAGTAGAAGAATAAGAGCAAAAAGTGCAGTCTTACCAATAAGATTGCACTTTTTATTTTTTTAGTTGCGGTAAATATACATTTTTAAGTGTGTTATTAATTATTTTTTGAAAGATTTACACCCAAAATTCCACCCATCATACAAATAAGCGTATAACATACATGATAAATTGTTTGCTCCATCGTAAATAGCTGATCAGATCCTAAAAAGGAAAATAAAAAAATGATGGTAGAATAGATTAGCCCTGTAAGACCGCCTAGAAACCAGCCTTTTTCTTTCCCTTTCCCACCTGAAATAAAACCACCTGCAAACAAAGTAATAAACGATACAGCAGTAATAATATATTGCAGAGATGATTCTTGAATAGATGTAAATCTTAATAATAAGGAAAAGAATAAACTACTCGTTATTAACATAATGAAAATGGCAATTAATCCGTATAAAACAGAACTGCCAACATGCTTACTCTCTTCGATTGTAAACCTCTCCTTTCCACCCCATCTTAAATCTTCTATAAAAGTATTCTAGTACAAGCATATTCAGTACAAGTAAAAATAGAATAAAAAAATAGTTGAAATCGTATTTTTCTGATTAAGATGTGCAAAATGAAAGAATCACCTTCAGATTATCCCTATTTAGATAGCAGTTTTTCAGTGTTTGGTGATGTGTCAACGTGTTCTTTCTCGTATTATTTTTTCTGTATGGTGCAGATTAAATAGGGAACATATTTGATCGGAGGAGATAATGTGGAACAATATTTGATCATTTTGTTTAGAACGATTTTGATATATGTGCTTATCGTTCTTATTTTTCGCTTAATGGGAAAAAGGGAAATAGGAGAATTAAGTATATTAGATTTAGTTGTTTTCATCATGATTGCTGAAATAGCTGTTGTCGCAATAGAAGATTATCAGGATCCTCTATTGCCAACTTTATTGCCAATGTTTATTCTTTTATCCATTCAAGTGTTACTAGCATTCTTATCCTTGAAAAGCAAAAAAATGCGCGATTTTATTGAAGGAGAACCAACCTTTATCATCAAAAATGGCGAAATTGATGAAACAGCAATGAAAAGTCAGCGATATAATTATGATGATTTATTAATTCAGCTGAGAGAAAAAAACATCCGCAATATTGCAGATGTAGAATTTGCGATATTGGAAACATCAGGAAAATTATCTGTATTTGAAAAAGAAAAAAATAAACTATCTATTACCATCCCACTCATTATGGATGGGATCATTCAAGAAAGTAATTTAACAAAAATAGGCAAAACAAATTTATGGCTTAGGCAGCAATTAAAAGAAAAAGGCTATACCAATATTAAAAACATATCATTTTGCAGCTACCAAGATGGGGAATTTTATATTGATTTAATGGATCATTAAAAAACATTCTGATAATCGTTTACAAGATAGCAAAAGCAATCAGTGGAATGTTTTTCAACATCTGCTGATTGCTAGTAAAATAAATATTTAAGAGAAAAAGCGGCCAAACCATGGGATTTTTGCTAAATCTTTTTTGGTCATTAAACGGAAAAGGAAAAGCAATATTACATAAAAAATACATATGATGCTTGTAATACTAATTAATTGCAATAAGATAGAAGAAAATGAAATAGTCTTGACTAAAAAGGTTCCTAAATATGCCGTTAAGGAAATACTAAGTAGCATTTTCAGATAATCTTTGACAATTATAGAAAAGCTAATTGTCTTTAAGATTGTTGCAAAATGGAGCATTGTTACTAAAACAAACCCCACAATTAACGCAATGGCTACACCGTATATTCCGAATTCTGGCCTACTTGCAAGAAGCAAAATCAACCCTGTTTTTACACCGGCGCCAATAAAACTATTAATCATTGCTGCTCTGGCAAAATTCAAGGCTTGCAAAGCTGCTTGGAGAGGTCCTTGATAATAATTGAGAATAAAAAAAGGTGCCATTAATTGAATGAAAGAGGTTCCTCTTGTACTTCCATACATAATGGTCATTAAAGGCTCTGCTAATACATAGAGCACAATAATGGCTAGGCCACCCGTCATAAAGGTAAATTTAAGTGCTTGCTGTAATAAATGCTCAATTAGCTTTAATTGATTACTTGCTTTGGCTTCACTAATTGCAGGAACAAGAGAAGTTGATAAGGATTGAGTAAAGAAGGATGGCAGCATCAAGAGTGGAAGCGCAAATCCAGTTAATACCCCATACTGTTTTGTTGCATTTACAGCAGAGAGACCTGCTATAGATAAGCTGTGAGCAACAACAATTGGTTCAATAAACCAAGCGATGCTTCCAACCATTCTGCTCCCTGTAGTCGGTAATGCAATAGTCATTAGCTCTTGAAAAGTACTTTTCCCATTATGTACGTATTGAAAGAACCTTTTCCGTAAATGGAATGTTTTTCTCCATTTAAAGGATGCTAGTAAATAAAACAAGGAAGCTAGTTCACCAAGAACAGATGCTAACATTGCGCCAGCTGCAGCATATTCAACACCAAGTGGTAAAAACGCTTTTGTTAAGGTGGCAATCAATGCAATACGAATGACTTGTTCAATTACTTGCGAGGTTGCTGCAGGCTTCATGTTTTGTCTTCCTTGAAAATATCCTCTTAATACAGAGGAAACAGCAATAATGGGTATGATTGGCGTAATCGCAAGAAGCGGCAAAAGTGTCCGTTCATCTGTAAACAATGTTTGAGAAAGATAAGGAGCCAAAAGAAATAAAGCTGGTGTAAATAGGAGAGTTAAGCCTAGGGTTGTACTTAATGAAACAATTAATATGCTCTTTACTTTACGTAAATTACCCTCCGCTTCCGCTTCTGCCACATTTTTAGAGATGGCAACAGGTAGTCCAAGTTGAGTGATGGTAACAACTAAAATCATTGTTGGATATACCATCATATAAAGCCCAACCCCATCATCTCCAATAAACCGTGCAATCACAATTCGATTTATAAATCCTAATACTCTGGTAATAAATCCAGCTATAAGTAAAATCATTGTTCCTTTTAAAAACTTAGACATTTTATTCCCTGCCTTCTCAAATAGCGAATAATACTATACAATTATCTATATGCAACAATGTGGACAAAGCATGACAAGGTTTTTTAAAAGTAAACGTGTTGATTGCAAAGAAGCTATTTTATAAAGGGTTGTTTTCAAAATATTGTTGCTTTGGTAACAGAGATTGCTCATGATTATAGATTAAACATAAAATGACTGTAATGGAGTGGATTGGAATGTCGTCAACACATATATATGACCAGTATCGTTCACAAGTAAAGCCTGCATTAAATAGTAAAATAGAAGAGTTTCATTTACTTGGTTATGACACCATTAAGGAAGACGAGCTGTGGGTGTTTTTGACAAAGAAAAAATGGAAAAAGCCCTCTGAAGCTATTAGAATCGCAGAATTAGTGCAGGATATACTTAATGTTAAGGTAGCAAACTTCATGAACTATGCTACTATCGAGGCATTCAAAACAACAGATTTGCTTTCTGTCTTATCAGAAGAAGAGAAAAAAGAATTATTGAAATAAAGAAAGCTTCTGTCGAAGGAATAATCAAAAGCTTCCTCTTAACTTCTTTTGGAGCTATTTTTAAAGGATTTAGAAAGGAAAGAATAGGGATGAACAAAAAGGCGTTAAATTTATGTGACAGGTAGAATAATTTTACTAGTATATTTTTCTTATACAAATTGACAGTCATGATAAACTGTTCCATAATGAGTTTATTCTAAATAATTTGAAGTACTTGCTATTATTAAGTTACTTGAAAGAAGTGAGACATCTAGAAAATAGAATAACAGCCGATTGAAAGGTTCATATTAAAAAGATGACATCATTTAGTTTGGCCAACCAACGGTAAAGTATGGCCATAAGTGGGGAAGTTTCTGCTTTGTATTACATGAGGAGGATTAATACATAATGGTTAAACGCAGTAGAATTGTTGCTTTTTTATTAATCATTGTTTTGGCGGCAGGATTAATGGGAGGAACAACCAATAAGATTTTAGGTGAGATTAAGCTAGGATTAGACCTGCAAGGTGGCTTTGAAGTGCTATATAAAGTAGAGCCACTGGAAAAGGGAAAAGGGAAAATTGATGAATCGGCATTAAAAAGCACGGCCCAAGCTTTGGATAAAAGGATTAACGTTTTAGGAGTTAGTGAACCAGTTATCCAAATTGAAGGCAATGACCGAATAAGAGTACAGCTAGCAGGAATTACAGATCAAAATGAAGCTAGAGAAATGCTTTCAACAGAAGCAAATTTAACATTTAGAGATATTCAAGATAAGAAATTACTGGATGGCTCTGATCTAGTGCAAGGTGGAGCTGCCCAAGAATTTGATCAGTATGGCAAACCTAGTGTTTCTTTAAAGCTTAAAGATGCAAATAAGTTTAAAGAAGTAACTGAATCTGTTTTAGGTAGTCCATTGGTAATCTGGTTAGATTTTGAAGATGGAGATTCTTATAGTGAAGAGGCAGCAAAGGAAGAGCCTAAATATTTATCAGCACCAATGGTAAGTGAAGTCATTAATTCCGATACGGTTTCTATCACTGGTAATTTTACAGTGGATGAGGCTACTCGATTAGCGGAATTATTAAATGCAGGAGCTTTACCAGTAAAATTGACTGAGGAATATTCCACTAGTGTTGGCGCTCAGTTTGGAGATCAGGCATTAAAAGATACAGTAAAAGCGGGTATAATTGGTGTAGGAATCGTATTTTTATTTATGCTTTTATACTATCGTCTACCAGGATTAGTGGCTGTTATTACACTATCTATTTATGTTTATTTAAATCTGCTCGTCCTGGACTTAATGAATGGTGTACTAACACTTCCAGGTATTGCAGCACTTATTCTCGGGGTTGGTATGGCAGTAGATGCAAACATCATTACTTATGAAAGAATTAAGGATGAATTAAGAGTAGGAAAGTCACTAAGAGCTGCTGTTCAGGCTGGAAATAAAAATTCAACTTCAACCGTAGTTGATGCCAATTTAACAACTATGCTTGCAGCTATCATTCTATTTGTTTATGGGACAAGCTCTGTTAAAGGGTTTGCGACATTGTTAATTGTCAGTATTTTAATGAGCTTTGTTTCTGCAGTCTACGGCTCGCGTTTATTGCTTGGTTTACTTGTTAAGAGTAAGGCTTTTGATAAAAAGATTACCTGGTTTGGCGTAAACAAGAAAGATGTAAAACACATAAATGAAAATTATGATACATTAACCTTGCCAACAAAATTCGATCGCCTAGATTTTGTGAAATATAAAAATGTATTTTTTACTATTTCAAGTATTTTAATTGTTGCAGGGCTTGTCATTATGTTTATATTCAAGCTTAACCTTGGAATTGATTTTGCAAGTGGATCACGTATAGAAGTAATGGCAGACAAAGCATTAACAACTGCTGAAATTGAGGATCAATTGGACACGCTGAATGTAAAAGCAGATGATATTATTATTTCAGGTGATGAGCAAAATGTAGCTGCTATTCGTATTAAAGGTGATTTAAGCCAAGATAAAATTAATACAATTAAAGCAGAATTTGAAAATAAGTATGGTCATGATCCAAATGTAAGCAGTGTTTCTCCAACAGTTGGAAAAGAACTTGCTAAAAATGCTATTTATGCAATTGTTTTTTCTTCTATTGGGATTATTCTTTATGTAACGATTCGCTTTGAAATTTATATGGCATTGGCTGCTGTAATAGCACTTCTTCATGATGCATTCTTTATTTTAGTAATCTTTAGTATTACGCGACTGGAAGTAGATATTACCTTTATTGCAGCTGTGTTGACCATTGTAGGTTATTCTATTAATGATACAATTGTTACCTTTGACCGTATAAGAGAAAATCTAGCGAAGAAGAAGCGCATTAAAACATCGCAAGAAATAAAAGATATTATTAATACGAGTATTAGACAGACATTTGCTCGCTCGATAAATACAGTATTAACAGTTGTCATTTGTGTAGTTGCTCTATTACTATTTGGTAGCAATGCAATAACAAACTTCTCACTAGCTTTATTAATTGGTTTAATTGGTGGTGCATATTCTTCTATCTTTATTGCATCACAGCTATGGTATGTGTGGAAGAAGAAGGAATTGAAGAGAAAAGGTGTCTTAGTTACGTATAAGGAAAAACGTCCAATTTCTGATGAGCCACAAGTGTAATAATTTTAATAGATGCCTGTCCCCTAAATTAATTGGAGGCAGGCCATTTTTCGTTTAATTTAGTGAGAAATAGGAAATTAGGAAATAATAAGGATAGAAAGTATGAAAAACGGAGGAAGAAAGTGAAAATTCAATGGAATATGTTGTTTGGAATTATCTTTGCATTAATCGTTGCAGTATTCGCAGTTATTAATGTAGATTCAGTATCTGTTAATTATTTATTTGGGGTAGGGCAATGGCCGCTTATTTTAGTTATTTTAATTTCTGTTCTTCTTGGCGGTCTAATTATTGGATCAGCTGGAATGATTCGTATTTATTCATTGCAAAGACGTGTTAAACAATTAGAGAAAGAAAAAAGAGAACGGGAAGAAAAAAACAATAGTAAAAATAAAAATTTTGATGCTCCCATAGATTCAAAATAAAAACTAGATGCCTTGCAGAGAAGATGCTTTGTTTATTACTATCATTCTTTTCTGTATAGGCATCTTTTTATAGGATAAACAAATATTACCCCCTATTCATAAATCTTTGCAAAAGGTGAATTTTTTTTAAAAATAGCGTAAGGCTTTTTCCATTGATCTTAGATTGAAACCACTTCTTTTAACTTGTATAATAGTTAGATTGAGGTGATTGAATGTTACGTTCTAAAAAAAGATGGATACAAGAAGAAATCCCAAATAAAGAAAAAGCATCTGTATTAGCAGAAGAATTAAAAATATCCCCAATTGTTGCCTCTCTATTATTAAGAAGAGGATATCATACAACACAAGAGGCAAAAGCATTTTTATATGATGATAATAATGAATTTCATGACCCGTTTTTGTTATTAGGAATGGACATAGCGGTGGAAAGAATACGAAAAGCAATCGCTAATAAGGAATCAATTTTAATCTTTGGTGATTATGACGCGGGTGCGACACGTTCCTAACGGAAAAGGTTAGGCACTAGGGAGTCGCTTAATATCCCTAGGAGAACTGATTTCTTGATAGGTAGAATGATAGGGTAACGCCTTGAAATGCCTACTCTGATACTCCGACATGCCTTTTCTAAGGTTAAATAGAAGGGTATGAAGCTCGGTAAAGTCGGCAGAGAGATATCGTAAGTTAGGTCATAACTAACACGAAAGCTGTCCAGAGGTGGATGGTGTATCCTATATGCCGGGAGTCCATAAAAATCTATGGTTAGAATGTGCTGCATAAGCACTGACGAATCTCTGAATGTACGGGTCTAGACGTAGATGTTGTAGAAATGCAACAGGTGGCAGTGCCATCGTATGTGTGGGTAAGTAAGAATCTGGCGTTATGAAAGCCCATAGCTTGTTACAGGCAAGCTCTAGCATACAGGACCATAGGAGAAACCTAAGGATATATGTAAGGATAGAGGAATCGGAACGTGGAAAGCGAAGAATGTGGAGGTATTAACCTACCTTTGAAGCAGTTCAGTAAATAAAGAGGCATTGCCCCTACTAAAACTGATTTATCTTCGTGAGAGTGGAGTCATAGTACCTTTGAAACCATGATAACAAGTGGTGGAGGGATAGGCTCTAGTCGGGAAATTCAAAGGCTAATAAATGCATAACATTTACACAGATTCGAGTATGACTAATAGAATCACCACTTGAGAAAGGGGTTGATGGCTGTGGCAAATTCACGAATCGTACAAAATGTTAAAAAGTCCAAGCTAAGAAATGCCGAATACTACAGAATGCAAGATACGTTTGACATGCTACATGAACAAAGTAAATCTGGTAGTATGTTCAAGAATTTAATGGGTATCATTAGTTCATCTGAAAACAATAAATTAGCGTATCGTAACATCAAGAAAAACATAGGGAGTAAAACGGCTGGTGTCGATGGTCGTAAGATTACCGACATTGCAAAACTTACAGAGGAACAATTTATAGGCTATGTAAGGAATAAGCTAAGAGACTACAAACCTAAAGCAGTAAGAAGAGTTGAAATACCAAAGCCAAACGGTGAAACTAGACCACTAGGAATACCAGCCATATGGGATAGAGTAATCCAACAATGTATATTACAAGTCCTAGAACCGATTGTTGAAGCAAAATTCTCAGATAGAAGTCATGGATTCAGACCAAATAGGTCAGTTGAAAACGCAATAGCACAAAGTTATAGGCTAATGCAGAAATCCAAAATGTCCTATGTGATTGATATAGACATTAAAGGTTTTTTCGATAATGTATCTCATGTGAAGCTTCTTAAACAAATGTGGACACTAGGAATAAGAGATAAAAATTTACTATGCATAATTTCCAAAATGCTTAAAGCTAAAATCAAGCTACCGAATGGGGAAATAATTGAAAATCCAAAAGGCACACCTCAAGGTGGTATCCTATCTCCGTTACTATCAAATATAGTTCTTAACGAACTTGATATGTGGATTGAAAGTCAGTGGGAAAACATCCGTACCAAAAAGAACTTATTACAATATCATAAGAAAAAGGATGGACACGCTGATAAAGGATACAAATACAGAACTCTGAGAAAAACAAAGCTTAAAGAATGTTACATTGTTCGATATGCGGATGACTTCAAAGTATTCTGTAATAACCCTAACCATGCTAAGAGGCTTTTTATAGCTACACAGAAATGGTTAAAGGATAGACTTGACCTAGAAATAAGCGAAGAGAAATCCAAAATAGTAAATCTCAAAAAGGATTATTCAGAATTCCTTGGCTTTAAAATGAAACTTATTCCAAAAGGAAGCAGATGGATTGTCAAAAGTCAAATGTGTGATAAAGCGAAACAAAGAACCAAAGACAATCTAAAAGAACTTATTAATGGAATTAGATATGATAGTGGAACTAATGACCAACAGCGAAAGGTAGCATTATACAACTCAACCGTCATAGGGCTTCATCAATACTTCCGTATTGCAACAATGATATCCCAAGATATGGGCAACATAGCATATGAAGTTAATGCATGTCTTAAAGACCACCGTATGAAAAGACGGGTCAAAAAGACAGGTCACATATCATCTGAATTCATCAGAAAAGAATACGGAATCAGCAAGCAAATGCGATTTGTCTCAACCGACCCTTTTCTACCTATTGGATTTATAAAGCACAAAAGTCCAATGATGAAAAGGAACATCGTAAATGCGTATACTAAAGAAGGTCGCTTAGAAATACACAAGAATCTAACTACAGTTAATATATCAACAATGAGATTTCTCATGGAAAATCCAGTTAGAAACAGAAGTGTGGAGTATAACGACAATAGAATTGCTTTATTTAGTGGACAAAGAGGTAAATGTAGAGTTACAGGAAATGAACTTAATCCGTACTCGATACATTGTCATCATATTATCCCAAGAACTATGGGAGGAACTGATGAATACAAAAACCTCTGTTTAATAGATAGGGAAATTCACATTTTATTACATGCTGTTGATGAAGAAACAATCTCTAGATACATTCAACTTATACCTAATAAACAAAGTTTAAATAAATTGAACACCTTACGTAAGAAAATGGAACTTGATGAAATAACGATATAAACGGACTTATATAACTAATTTTGTGAAAAAGTGAATTCTGTTAAGTTATGTAGATTAAAATAGCTTTGAACATTCTCGATGGAACGCCGTATGAGGGGAAACTCTCACGTACGGTGTGAAGTGGGGGAAAAAGTGGAGATTGTATCAAAATTTTACCTATCACTATATGGGGTAACCAGTACAACAGTCATGATGAAAACATTAGAGAGTCTTGGTGCTAATGTAGAATTTTATATTCCAAACCGATTTACAGAAGGCTATGGACCAAACGAAGGTGCTTTTCGTTATGCAAAAAGCATTGGAGTGCAATTAATTATCACGGTTGATACAGGTATTGCTGCTGTTCATGAAGCAGAAGTGGCAAAAGAATTAGAGATAGATCTAATCATTACAGATCACCATGAGCCAGGTCCGATTTTGCCAGAGGCTCTTGCAATCATACATCCGAAAATAGAGGGTAGCAAGTATCCTTTTCGTGATTTAGCAGGGGTTGGTGTTTCCTTCAAGTTATCCCATGCACTACTTGGCCATGCTCCCCTTCCTTTATTGCCATTTGCTGCAATAGGAACAATTGCCGATCTTGTTTCTTTGACTGGTGAGAATCGTCTCCTTGCCAAAAAAGGGATAAAAGCCTTACAAGAAACAGATAATATTGGCTTAAATGCTTTATATCGTCAAATGAATGTGGAGAAAAATTCCATTAATGAAGAAACAATCGGGTTTATGCTAGCGCCACGAATAAATGCAATTGGTAGACTTGGTAGTGCAGATCCTGCTGTAGAGCTATTGCTAACAGAAGATCCCGGCTTAGCCAAAGAACTTGCACTAGAAATGGAAGAAACAAATAAAGAGAGACAAGCAATTGTTAATCAAATAACAGAGGAAGCTATCGCTCAAGTTGAACAATATTATCCTTTAACAGAAAATAATGTTCTTATTGTTGGAAAAGATGGCTGGAATCCTGGTGTGGTCGGAATCGTTGCTTCCAGATTAGTGGAGAAATTTTACCGTCCAACGATTGTATTAAGCTTTGATTATGAAAAGGGAATTGCTAAAGGTTCTGCTAGGAGTATAGAAGGCTTTGATTTGTATCATAATTTATCCACATGCAGAGATATTCTTCCTCATTTTGGTGGACATCCTATGGCAGCAGGAATGTCATTAAAAATAGATGATGTAGAAGTGCTGAGAAGTAACTTAAATAAATTAGCCTTTGAACAACTAACGAAAGACAATCTCGTTCCACTAACAAAGGTGGATGGAAGCTTTTCTCTAAAAGAGATTTCCATCAAATCAATCGAAGATATGCAAATGCTTGCTCCGTTTGGAGTAGATAATCCCAAGCCGAAAATGACTTTTCATGACCTAGAAATAGAGAATATGAGGAAAATAGGCTCCAATCAAAACCATTTAAAGATTATCTTAAAGCAAGACGAATTTGATTTAGATGGAATAGGATTTGGAATTGGAGAGCTATGTGATCATATTTCACCAAGTGCGAAGGTATCTGTTCTTGGTGAGCTTTCAATAAATGAATGGAATAATCGTAAAAAACCACAAATCTTTATACAAGATATGGAGGTTTCTCACTGGCAGTTGTTTGACTATAGAAGTTTAAGGAAAATGGATCATTTATATGAAACAGTTCCTATGGATGCTCTCTGGATCTTTTTCCATCAAGATTCTGTTCCAAAAGGGATGGAACTGCGAGTCTCCTACCAGGTAATTGAAACGATAGAGGATGCTGCCTTACTTGTTTCGATGGATAAGTCTATCGTCCTTGCAGATTATCCTCCAAATTTGGATATGTTAAAAACATTGCTTGCTAACAATCAACCTGAAAGAATCTATGCCGTTTTTTATAAACAACAAAGTGATTTTTTTAGTACAATGCCAACTCGTGACCATTTCAAATGGTTCTATGCATTTTTGGCAAAACAGGGAATGTTTCACCTTGATAAATTTGGTGGCGAGCTTGCTAGAAGGAAAGGTTGGAGCAAAGAAACGGTAGATTTTATGTCAAAGGTGTTTTTTGAACTAAATTTTGTTACAATGAAGGATGGATTTATTTCATTGAATAAGAATGTACCGAAAAGAGATTTATCAGAGTCGATCTCATTTCAACAAAAGCAAGCGCAATTTGAGCTAGAAAATGAATTAATTTATTCATCTTATGAGCAACTAAAAAATTGGTTTGATCTTATTCTAATAAAATCCGTTAATAATGAGGAGGAAGTAAAAGAATGGATTTAAAACAATTTGTTACGATCGTTGAAGATTGGCCAAAAGAAGGGATCAGATTCAAGGATATTACAACATTAATGGATAATGGCGAAGCATATAGATATGCAACAGATCAAATTGTAGCGTATGCGAAAGAAAAAGAAATTGATATAGTTGTAGGACCAGAGGCTAGAGGGTTTATCATTGGCTGTCCAGTTGCATATTCCCTTGGAGTGGGTTTTGCACCAGTGCGAAAAGAAGGAAAATTGCCAAGAGAAACAATTAAAGTAGAATATGGATTAGAGTACGGTAAAGACGTATTAACAATCCATAAGGATGCTATTAAACCAGGTCAGCGTGTCCTAATTACAGACGATTTATTAGCAACAGGTGGAACAATTGAAGCAACAATTAAATTAGTAGAAGAGCTAGGTGGCATTGTAGCTGGTATTGCATTTTTAATTGAATTATCTTATCTTGAAGGACGTAAAAATTTAGATGGATACGATGTTTTAACATTAATGGAATATTAATCCATAGAAGGATTGTTTTAGCTTAAATATTTTGAGGGAGCGCTAATTAAGAGCGCTCTTTTTCATAAACTAAGGCAGTTTCCTAAGTTTTTTCTTGTGGATATTTTTAAGCATAAGGGACCAGCCGACTATATGTAGACATATTATTGGGACTAAGATAAGGGTTTGGCTTCCCAGAAGCTAAGTTAGGCTTGAGCTAGACCAAAGCAATCAAACATGAATTTTAGACGGTGCACTTATTGCAACAAATATATTATAAAAAGAAATTAATTTAAAACGGAAAAAAGGAAGAAAATTCACTAGTTTTTTATAGAAATCGCCTTCATTCGACATTTTTCTATGTTTCTGTATAAAATTTACTTCCAATCCCTTTACAATCTTCCTTTTTTTTTCGATAATAGTAATAATCATTCTAAAATAAATTTTATTCTTTTTAATGTGCTTAGCTTAAAAATAGTGAAATAGAAAGAATGTTTAAATATAATAATATAATTGTGATATGAAAGGTGATTACATGGCGAATGATCAAGTATTAACCGCCGAACAAGTCATCGATAAGACTAGAGGATATTTAAACGAGGAGCACGTAGCTTTTATTGAAAAGGCTTATGAATATGCAAGAGATGCTCATCGTGAACAATATAGAAAATCTGGGGAACCATATATCATTCATCCAATCCAAGTTGCAGGCATTTTGGCTGATTTAGAAATGGATCCAGCAACAGTTGCAGCAGGTTTTCTCCATGACGTTGTTGAAGATTCTGAAATTACTTTAGAAGATATAACTAAAGCATTTAACAGTGAAGTGGCCATGCTCGTTGACGGTGTAACGAAACTCGGGAAAATTAAATATAAATCTCATGAAGAACAGCAAGCAGAAAATCATCGTAAAATGTTCGTAGCTATGGCGCAAGATATTCGTGTCATCTTAATTAAACTTGCAGATAGACTTCATAATATGAGAACACTGAAGCATTTACCGGCTGAAAAACAGCGCCGCATCTCAAATGAAACATTGGAAATTTTTGCCCCACTTGCACATCGTCTAGGAATTTCTACTATTAAATGGGAACTAGAGGATACAGCATTACGTTATATGAATCCACAGCAATATTATCGTATTGTAAACTTGATGAAGAAAAAAAGAGCGGAAAGAGAACAATACTTAGATGAGGTAATCACTGAAATTCGTGAAGGAACGAAGGAAGTAAATATTCTGGCTGATATTTCAGGTAGACCAAAGCATATATATAGCATTTATCGCAAAATGGTTATTCAGAATAAACAATTTAATGAAATTTATGATTTATTAGCAGTTCGAATTGTTGTCAATAGTATTAAAGACTGCTATGCGATTTTAGGCATTATTCATACAAGATGGAAGCCAATGCCAGGTCGTTTTAAAGACTATATTGCAATGCCTAAGGCTAATATGTACCAGTCCTTACACACAACTGTAATCGGCCCAAAAGGTGACCCATTAGAAGTACAAATTCGTACACAAGATATGCATCGAATTGCAGAATATGGGATTGCTGCACATTGGGCATATAAAGAAGGAAAGTCGGTAAATGAAGGATCTTCTCTTGAAGAAAAATTAACTTGGTTTAGAGAAATACTAGAATTCCAAGATGATATCGTCAATGCGGAAGAGTTTATGGAAAGTCTGAAAATTGATTTATTTTCTGATATGGTATTTGTCTTTACACCAAAAGGAGATGTATTTGAGTTACCTTCTGGTTCTGTACCTATTGACTTTGCATACCGAATCCATTCAGAGATAGGGAATAAAACCATTGGTGCTAAAGTGAACGGAAAGATGGTAACCCTCGATTATAAGTTGAAAACAGGCGATATAATTGAAATTCATACAAGTAAACATTCTTATGGACCAAGTCAGGATTGGTTAAAAATAGCCCAGACTTCCCAAGCAAAGAATAAAATTAGACAATTTTTCAAAAAACAACGGCGCGAAGAGAATATTGAAAAAGGCAAGGAACAAGTTGAAAAAGAAATCCGTAATATGGAGTTTGATATTAAGGAAATTCTTACACCAGAAAATGTAAAGATTGTTATTGAGAAATTTAATTTTATGACGGAAGATGATATGTATGCAGCTGTTGGCTATAATGGAATAACTGCACTCCAAGTAGCAAATAGATTAACAGAAAAATGGCGTAAAAAGAGAGATGCAGAACAAATATCTACCATTACAAATGCTGTTGCGGAATTGAAGTCATTCCCTAATAATAAAAAAAGCGCTTCAGGTGTTCGAGTTACTGGAATTGATAATTTATTAATCCGTCTATCTCGCTGCTGTAACCCAGTTCCTGGTGATGAAATAGTTGGATTCATTACAAAAGGACGAGGAGTTTCAGTCCATCGAGCGGATTGTACGAATATTGATACAGAGGATGCAAAAGCTCGATTAATCCCAGTTGAATGGGAAACGAATTTAAATAATCGAAAAGAATATAATGTCGAAATTGAAATAAGCGGCTATGATCGAAGAGGTTTATTAAACGAAGTTCTACAGGCAGTAAATGAATCAAAAACTAATATATCGGCAGTATCTGGCAAATCTGACCGTAACAAAGTCGCTACGATTAATATGAGCATAATGATTTTAAATGTTAATCATCTTCATAAAGTAGTGGATCGTATCAAACAAATTCCAGATGTCTATTCTGTTCGAAGAATAATGAACTAAGGAGTAATGATATGCGTGTCGTATTGCAAAGGTCAAAAGAAGCAATGGTAGAAGTAGATGGAAAAGTAGTTGGATCTATAGAGAAAGGCTTTGTTCTTCTAGTTGGCATAACACATAGCGATGTGCTAGAGGATGCGAAATATCTTGCAGATAAAATTGCCCATCTTCGCGTATTTGAGGATGAAAACGAGAAGATGAATGAAAGTATTTTGGATAGACAAGGCTCGATTCTTTCGATTTCTCAGTTTACCCTTTATGGAGATACTCGTAAAGGGAGAAGGCCCAATTTTATGAATGCAGCAAAACCAGATCAGGCAAAAGAGCTATATGACCAATTTAATATGCTTTTACGTAATCACGGCCTAACCGTCGAAACAGGCATATTTGGTGCCATGATGGATGTACATCTAGTCAATGACGGACCTGTAACACTGATATTGGATAGTAAATAATCCTACTACTAAAAAAGAAAATAAAAAAGAACTTTCAAAGAATTTGTTCCTTTGAAAGTTCTTTTTTGCTTATGTTAAGTTTTTTCCTTTTCATAACTTAATAACTAAAATAATTCTCCAAACCATGATAAATAGCCGTAGAAATGGTTTCTTGATATTTGCTAGAAAGCATAGTTTGTTCCTCAGCAGGATTACTTAAATAGCCTAATTCTAATAGAGATGCTGCTTGTCTATTTTGCTTTAGAACAACATACTCATTTTTTCTAACACCTCTGTCCTTTCGATTTGTTGCATCAATAATACTTTTATGTAAGCTAGTAGCAAGTTTTTTCTGATTAGATGTATAGTAATAGCTAGTGACACCATTAACAGAGCTATCATTAATACTATCATAATGAAGGCTGATAAAAGCATCGGCATGATAGAAATGACTAATATCGACCCTGCTTTGCAGTGATATAAATATATCATCTTTTCTGGTAAGGATTACGTTTGCGCCAGAAGCTTCTAGTTTATTGGCAAGCAATTTAGCTGTACGAAGATTTAAATCCTTTTCTAATGTACCTATTACCCCAATTGTGCCGCTATCTTTTCCTCCATGACCAGGGTCTAAAACAATGGTCTTTCCTTTTAAATCAGTAGAATTTCCTTCATTAGCATCTTCGCTTTCTGTTGCGATGTCTTCTACAATCCATTCTGCAATATATCCGAATTCACCGTTTGAAAGCTTAATTTTATACCAATCATCCAGTACTTCTACGGTTTGAAAGGTTGCACCGCTATCTGCAATAAGTAAAACCTTTGAATTTACGGTTGCATCACTTCTAATATTTGTTCTGTCATAAAGAAGCTTAATCGTTTTATCTGTTTTTTGTCCTTTTCTGCTTTCGATATCACCACTTTCTAACAGGTCTTTATGTACCCAGCCAATATTACCAGAGTATTGAATTTTTGCCCATTCCGTTTCTTCTTCTATAATGGTAATTACAGTGTCTATACTGATTTTGCCAATGATATCAGCGTTTGTAGATGGATTACTGCGAAGATTAACTTGATCCTCTATAACAGTCGCTGATTGCAGATTAGAATCTTCCGTCTCCTCAATTGTACTTGATTGGCTTTCGGACTTTCCAAATTGAAGATAATCATTATGTACCCAGCCAGATCCTAAACTTGTTTTGATTTGATACCAATCTCCACTAGTGGAAAGAACAGTAACCTCAATCCCTTTTCCTAAAGTTGTAATGACTTGGTAATTCGTACCAGGTCCTTTTCGTAAGCGGAGACCATTTTCTGTGATGGTCGCTTTCGTTGAAATAGAATTGGACTGTTCCGTTTCTATTGTTCCATTATCAGTGTTCTGACCATTTTTTGTTACTAAATAAGCAGCAACCCATCCAGTAGAACTAGAAGTATATTGAATTTCTATCCAATCCTTTTCTTCTTTTAATAAGGGATACGCTTTTCCTATCTCCATTTTTCCAATTACGGTTTGATCAAGCCCGGGATTTTCTCTAACATTTACCACCGTATTCGCTTGAACGGTTAATTGATTTTCTGCTGATACAAGTTGATGTGTAGGAATGAAGAAGATGCTGACTAAAAGGAATAGCATCCATTTCATATTCTTCAAACAAGCTGCACTCCTTCCATAAATCGTCTAATGATGACTAGAATAAATTTGCACTTAAATAGGATTCTTCATTTAGAATATAGATTCCTTTAAGATATTCTTCTTTTTTCTAATCAAATTTAGACAAGAAACTTATTTTTGATGATATTTTTTAGCTACTCATGGTAATACTATAAAAAAATAACAGAAAAAAGGGTGAAATGCATGAGATTTGGCGAAAAAAGTTTATCAGTTAGTGAAATTGATTCCAAATTACTAGGTGTAGATTTTCACGATTTCATAAAAAGAGAAGGAAATTCTTCTAATGCAGTTGAACTTGCATCTGAATTTGGTCTTTCATTAGGTGAAGTAAAAAAACTAAAGAAACAATTAGGGAAATTATAAACTGTAGGAAAATCATGTTTGTACCCTATTGACAATATAATCGTTCCTATTTATTATTAATGAGATAATAATAAATAATCTAGTAAAGCCATTGATCGAGAAAAGTATCTATGAAACACATGAACAGAGAGGAAATGTCCATTAGGCTGCAAGCATTTCTACATGATGCCATAGAGAAAGAACACTCTGGGAGGCTTTCTTCTGAAAATATTTTGCTTCATAAAGTAGGTAGAAACGTGAGCAGGCGTTAACTGCAAAGTGGAAGATTTAAGAAAATCTTCAATTAGGGTGGTACCACGGGAAAAATCTCGTCCCTTGTATTCAGATGGATGCAAGGGACGAGATTTTTTTATTTGAAATTATACGAATACAGCGCAGACATAGGCGCTTTTTAATAGCAGGGAGGATACATAAAATGCATATTAATATTCCAAGAGGAACCCAAGATATTTTGCCAGGTACTGTAGAAAAGTGGCAATATGTTGAAGAAAAAATTAAACAGCTTTGTGATCGATATCAATACAGTGAAATCCGTACTCCTATATTTGAACATACAGAGTTATTTTTACGAAGCGTTGGGGACACAACAGATATTGTTACAAAGGAAATGTATACGTTTGAGGATCGAGGAAAAAGAAGCCTAACATTAAGACCTGAAGGAACAGCAGCGGTTGTTCGTTCATTTGTTGAGAATAAAATGCATGGATATGCTTCCCAGCCAATTAAGCTTTTTTATTTAGGACAAATGTTCCGTTATGAAAGACCACAAGCTGGACGCTTTCGTCAATTTGTTCAATTTGGTGTGGAGGCAATTGGAAGTAAAGATCCTGCAATTGACGCAGAAGTTATAGCACTTGCTTTTTCCGTTTATCAAACAATGGGGTTATCGAAGCTAAAAGTTGTTGTTAACAGCTTAGGTGATAAAGAAAGCAGACAAGCTCATCGTGAAGCATTAATGGCCCACTTTAAACCGAGCATTGAGGAATTCTGTCATGATTGTCAAACAAGATTAGAAAAAAACCCAATGAGAATCTTAGATTGCAAAAAAGATCATACCCATCCGTTAATGCAATCTGCTCCTTCGATATTAGATTATTTAAATGAAGAATCAAAGGCATATTTTGAAAAAGTGCAAAAATATTTAGCAGCTTTAAATATTCCTTTTGTAGTAGATTCAAACCTTGTAAGAGGTCTAGACTATTACAACCATACTGCTTTTGAAATAATGAGTGAAGCAGAAGGATTCGGGGCGATTACTACGTTATGTGGTGGCGGCAGATACAATGGCTTAACACAAGAGCTAGGCGGTCCAGAAGCTCCTGGTATTGGCTTTGCAATGAGCTTAGAAAGACTACTTGCAGCCCTTGAAGCTGAAAAAATTAAATTACCTATTGAAAAGAAAGTGGATTGCTATTTAGTTTCATTAGGTGAAGAAGCAATGGATTATACGGTAGGATTAGTAAATGAGCTTAGACAAGCTGGCTTCTCTGCTGAAAGAGATTATCTTGACAGGAAAGTAAAAGCTCAATTTAAAGCTGCTGATCGTCTCCATGCTAAATATGTAGCTGTTTTAGGAGAAAATGAACTACAAAACAACAAAATTAACTTAAAGCAGTTAGAAACAGGAAAACAAAAGGAAATAGATTTAACGGAGCTTGTAAATGCATTAAAGGATTTTGAAGCATTTTAAGCATATCTTAGGGCTGTTTTCAATGGAAAACAGTTAAAAATAAAACATATGAATGACTCAGTAGGAATATTAAAAAGGGCATATACAATTGTTGACAATAGGGAGGATACTTCATGTTTGGAAGAACATATTTTTGTGGAGAAGTAACAGAAAAATCGATTGGTGAAAGTATTGTTTTAAAGGGTTGGGTACAAAAGAGACGAGACCTTGGCGGACTAATATTTATTGATTTACGTGATCGTACTGGTATAGTACAGGTAGTGTTTAATCCAGAAATTAATAAAGCTGCAATCGAAATCGCTGATAAGGTAAGAAATGAATTTGTTCTTGATATAAAAGGTAAAGTAGTTGCACGTCAAGAAGGTACAGTCAATGAAAACATTCAAACAGGAAAAATCGAAATAATTGCAGATGAAATTAAAATCATAAATGAAGCGAAAACTCCTCCTTTTGTTATTTCTGATCAAACAGATGTTGCAGAAGATGTACGCTTAAAATATCGTTATTTAGATGTTAGAAGACCTGTTATGTTTGAAACATTGAAAATGCGTCATCAAGTAACAAAAGTGATGAGAGATTATCTTGATAGTGAAGGATTCCTAGATATCGAAACACCAATTTTAACGAAAAGCACGCCTGAAGGGGCAAGGGATTATTTGGTACCAAGCCGTGTGCATCCAGGTGAATTTTACGCACTACCTCAGTCACCGCAAATTTTCAAGCAATTATTAATGGTTGGTGGCGTAGAGAGATACTATCAAATCGCTCGTTGTTTCCGCGATGAAGACCTTCGTGCAGATCGACAACCGGAATTTACACAGCTTGATATCGAAACAAGCTTTATGAGTCAAGAGGACATCATGAGCATGATGGAAAAAATGATGGCAAAAATCATGAAAGAAGTAAAAGGAATAGACGTTCCTTTACCAATGCCAAGAATGCCATATGATGAAGCAATGAGTAGATATGGATCAGACAAACCAGATACTCGTTTCGAAATGGAATTAGTAGATCTTTCTGAAATTGTAAAAGACTCAAGCTTTAAGGTTTTTGCTTCAGCAGTTGAAACAGGTGGCCAAGTAAAGGCAATTAATGTAAAAAATGCTGGCAGTAAGTATTCTCGTAAAGATATTGATGCATTAACAGAGTTTGTAAAAGTATATGGAGCAAAAGGTCTTGCTTGGTTAAAAGTAGAAGAAGATGGATTAAAAGGACCTATCTCTAAGTTTATTTCCGAAACAGAGCAAAAAGGATTAGAGCAAGCTTTATCAATAGAAGCTGGTGACCTATTATTATTCGTTGCTGATAAAAAGAACGTTGTTGCCGATGCATTAGGAGCGTTACGTTTAAAATTAGCGAAAGAGCTAGATTTAATTGATCAGAGCAAGTTTAACTTCCTTTGGGTTACAGATTGGCCATTATTTGAATATGACGAAGAAGAAGGCCGTTTTTATGCAGCACATCATCCATTTACAATGCCCCAAAGAACTGATTTAGAATTGCTGGAGACGAATCCTAAAGCGGTGAAAGCACAAGCATATGATATTGTGCTGAATGGCTATGAGCTTGGGGGAGGCTCCTTGCGTATATTTGAAAAAGACATTCAAGAGAAAATGTTTAGCTTATTAGGATTTACGAAGGAAGAGGCGTATGCACAATTCGGTTTCTTGTTAGAAGCTTTTGAATATGGCACACCACCACATGGCGGAATTGCAATCGGATTAGATCGCTTAATTATGTTGTTATCTGGTCGCACCAATCTTCGTGATACAATTGCATTCCCTAAAACAGCGAGTGCGAGCTGTCTTATGACAAATGCTCCAAGTGAAGTAAGTGAAAATCAATTAACTGATTTACATTTACAGTTAAAACTAGATAAATAATCGGAAGAAAGATACTGAGACAAAAGTATTCCAAATATAAACCCAAACAATTATGCGAAGATAATTGAACTGACCTAGCCAAATGAGACATATATAAAACACCTATCCATATTAAATTTAACACTTTTTCATTAATTTGATATTGGTTCTTTACTGGAAATAGTTCAGGCACTTTGTCACTTTACTTGGAGC